>JBMZDY010000251.1:0-3219 GCA_049614585.1 Oceanihabitans sp. | reverse complement strand
TTAATTAAAGAATTAATGAAATAGTAAACAGATTTATATATCTGTATTTTAAATAAATTGAGTAGTAATTTTTGAAAATAAAATAAACAATATGATAGTAGAACAAATATACACAGGTTGCCTAGCACAAGGCGCATATTATATAGAAAGCGATGGGGAAGTTGCAATAATAGACCCATTGCGAGAAGTACAAGCTTATATCGATAAAGCAAATGAAAACAGTGCGAAAATTAAATATATTTTTGAAACACATTTTCATGCCGATTTTGTTTCTGGACATGTAACATTAGCAGAAAAAACAGATGCAAAAATTGTTTATGGGCCAACAGCAAACCCAAGTTTCGATGCTATAATAGCAAAAGATAATCAAGAGTTTAAACTTGGTAAATTAACCATTGTAGCAATGCATACGCCAGGTCATACTATGGAGAGCACTACGTATTTATTAAAAGACGAAAGCGGAAAAGACCATGCTATATTTAGTGGCGATACATTGTTTTTAGGAGATGTAGGAAGACCAGATTTAGCCCAAAAAGCTGCTAGTATGACACAAGAAGAGTTAGCAGGTCTATCGTTCGATAGCTTGCGAAATAAAATTATGCCTCTAGCCGATTCTGTAATTGTATATCCTGGCCATGGAGCTGGATCTGCATGTGGAAAAAACATGATGAAGGAAACCGTAGATACTCTAGGGAACCAAAAGAAAATGAATTATGCGTTGCGTGCAGATATGACCAAAGAAGAGTTTGTAAAAGAAGTTACCGATGGTTTATTACCACCACCTCAATATTTCCCTCTTAATGTGCAAATGAATAAAGAAGGTTACCAAAGTATAGATGAGGTAATTAAAAGTGGAACAAAAGCGCTTTCGCCAGATGCATTTGAAGCAGCCGCAAACAATACCGAAGCTTTAATTCTTGACGTTAGACACCAAAGCGAATTTGTAAAAAAACACATACCAAGATCTATTTTTATTGGATTAAAAGGAGGTTTTGCTCCTTGGGTTGGTGCTTTAATAGCAGATGTAAAACAACCAATATTATTGGTAGTAGATGCTGGAGCAGAAAAAGAAGCAGTAACCAGATTATCTAGAGTTGGTTTCGATAATACTTTGGGTTATTTAAAAGGAGGATTAGAAGCTTGGGAAGCAGCAGGAAAAGAAACAGATTCTTTAATTTCAATTTCAGCTGAAGCGTTTAAAACCCAGTTAGAAAAAGAAAATATTCCAGTGTTTGATGTTCGAAAAGAAGGTGAGTTTATTGCTGGGCATATTAACAATGCAGCACATACACCTTTAAGCTTTTTAAATAATCATTTATCTAAATTTCCCGAAAACGAAACGTTTTATGTGCATTGTGCAGGAGGCTATCGATCGGTAATTGCTGCTTCTATATTAAAAAGTAGAGGAATTCACAATTTAATAGATGTAGCAGGAGGAATGGGAGCTATAAAAAAAGCAGGCATACCTATTACCGACTTTGTTTGCCCTACAACTTTAAAATAAAAAAATATGGAAATTATATACCAACCATGGCCATGGTACTTATCTGGATTTTTAATAGCAGTTATAATGCTGGTCCTTTTATTACTTGGAAAAAAGTTTGGCATGTCTTCTAACTTGCGCACTTTTTGCGCAGCTTGTGGAGCAGGGAAAGCAAGTTCTTTTTTTAGATTTAATTGGAAAGCAGATAGTTGGAATTTACTAGTAGTTGCAGGCGCAATGCTTGGTGGTTTCTTTGCCTCGCATTATTTGTCTAATGGTGAAATGCCTTTAATAAGTGAAGCAACAATAGCATCTTTAGAGCAATTAAATATTTCTGCAAAGAACCAATATTTGCCAGAAGAATTGTTTTCGGTTGCTGCATTAAAAAATGTAAAAACGATTGTGCTTTTAGCAATTGGCGGATTATTAATTGGGTTTGGTGCTCGTTATGCTGGAGGCTGCACATCTGGTCACGCTATTTCTGGATTAAGCAACTTACAAATACCATCGTTAATTGCTGTAATTGGTTTTTTTATTGGCGGTTTGTTTATGGTTCATGTTTTATTCCCTTTAATCTTTTAAGTTATGAAACAGATAATATTTATTTTAGTAGGTTTTGTATTTGGTATAATAATGTATAAATCGGAAGCTGCTTCCTGGTTTCGTATTTACGAAATGTTTCGTTTCGATTCTTTTCATATGTATGGTATAATAGGAACCGCATTAGCTTTTGGTGTTTTGTTTGTGTTTGTAATAAAACGATTTCAAATAAAATCAATAGATAATAAGCCAATACAAATAGCTCCTAAAAACAAATCTTTCTCTAGATATATGTTTGGTGGAATAATTTTTGGCCTTGGCTGGGCTCTTGCTGGCGCATGTCCTGGTCCTATATTTGTGCTAATAGGCGCAGGTTATATGCCAGTTCTTATTGTGTTATTGGCAGCAGTTTTTGGTACTTTTTTATACGGTTTGCTTAAAGATAAATTACCGCATTAAGGTTGTTATTTGTAACATTATAAACTATTGTGCGTCTTATAAGTATCAATCAATAACACAATCATCATGAGAACAGACAAACAACTTTTAGTTTTAACGCATTTAAGCCAACTTATACCTTTTGTAATTGGTTTTGGTAGTTTATTGTTGCCATTAATATTATGGATAACACAAAAAGAAAAAGTGCAACAAATGGATGCACATGGTAAAAATATTATCAATTTTCAATTGAGTTTAATTATCTACTGTATTTTTTGTATTCCATTAATCCTTTTATTTGGATTGGGTCTTTTAGGTTTTATTGTATTAGGAATTATATCTATAATATATCCTATTATAAATGCTATTAAAGTTAGTAATGGCGAAAACCCAGTATATCCTATAACTTTTAATTTTATTAGTTAATAAAATGAAAAACGAAACCAAAAAAACAAATTATGTAGGATTAGGAATTGCTTTAGGATCTTCATTTGGTGTAACATTAGGTTCTGTAATAGGAGCAATAAAAAACGATGTTGGTACTTGGGTAAGTTTAGGGATTCCTATAGGAGTTTCTTTAGGTTTAATTGCAGGAATTGTATATGGTAATTATATAGACCAAAACCAAAAAAAATGAAGCGTAGCAATTACTCTTACAATATATCTTTATCTTAAAATTTTATTAGTTAGTTAAATTTGATAAAGAAAAACGCTCACCTTTTTAGGTGAGCGTTTTTGATTAAAACAAACTATTATAA
>JBMZDY010000250.1:0-3240 GCA_049614585.1 Oceanihabitans sp. | reverse complement strand
TGGTTACATGTAGATAAAAATTCTGATTTCCCAATACAAAACATACCTTTTGGTGTTTTTTTAACACGAGATGATATTATTACTATTGGTACAAGAATTGGAGATACTGCAATAGATTTAGGTGCTTTACACCAATTAGGTTATTTTGATGATATCCCGTTAACCGATGATATTTTTTTACAAGACACTTTAAACGATTTTATTGCTGACGGAAGAAAAACTTGGCGTGCTGTACGAAATAAAATTGCAGCTATTTTTGATGCAGATAATAGTGCCTTAAAAAATAATGTAAAGCATAAAGAAATTGTTCTTTTTAGATTAGATGAAATTGAAATGCAATTACCTGTACAAATTGGGGATTACACCGATTTTTATTCTAGTATCGAGCATGCTACCAATATAGGAACTATGTTTAGAGGAAAAGATAATGCATTAATGCCAAATTGGTTACATATACCTGTTGGTTATCATGGTAGAAGTTCTTCTATTATACCATCTGGAATTCCTGTACATAGACCACAAGGACAAACACTACCTTTAGATGCTAGCGAGCCTGTATTTGGCCCTTCGCAACGGGTAGATTTTGAATTAGAAATGGCATTTATTACTACAGATGCTAACGATTTAGGAGAGCCAATTCCTATAGAAGAAGCCGAAGAATATATTTTTGGTTTGGTTTTATTTAACGATTGGTCTGCTCGTGATATTCAAAAATGGGAGTATGTACCACTAGGTCCTTTTTTATCTAAAAACTTTGCTTCTTGTATTTCTCCATGGATTGTAACATTAGATGCCTTAGAACCATATCGAGTTGAAAGCCCTAAACCTGTGAAACCTCAATTAGAATATTTACAGTATAAAGGCAAAAAAAGTTTCGATATTAATCTAGAAGTAGCAATACAACCACAAAAAGCTAAAGAAACCGTTGTTAGTAGGTCTAATTTTAAATATATGTATTGGAATATGGCACAACAATTAGCACATCATACCATTAATGGTTGTCCTGTAAATTCTGGAGATATGATGGGAAGCGGAACTTTATCTGGAAAAACACCAGACAGTTATGGTTCGATGATAGAACTTACTTGGGCTGGACAGAAAGCCTTAAAGTTAACAGATGGTAGCGAGCGTAAATTTATACAAGATAACGATACAGTAATTATGCGAGGCTATTGTGAAAAAGAAGGAACGCGAATTGGTTTTGGTGAGGTTACTACAAAACTACTTCCAATATTTAATGCTAAAAAGAAGAAATAATTTAATTAAACCCTATAAAAAAAGGTCTAGAAATAATATTTCTAGACCTTTTTTTTATGCTTTGTTTTCTTCAGTTTCCGCCTCGGAATTTTCTGTTTTTGGTGCTTCAGGTTGTTTAAATAAATCTATAAACGATTCACCTAAATAATCGATAACATGACTTGCAATTAAACTTTGATAGCCAAAATCTTCAACAGCGATATCTGCTGCTCTTCCGTGTAAATAAACACCAAATATGCTTGCTGCAAGTGGCTCGTAATTTTGTGCTATTAGTCCAGTAATAATTCCGGTAAGTACATCGCCAGTTCCAGCAGTAGCTAACCCAGGATTCCCAGTTGTATTTACATAACCTTTATCTTTATATATAGTTATGGTATTAGCTCCTTTTACAACTATTATAACGTTGTATTTTATGGAGAATGCTTTTACTTTATTTAGTTTATCGAAATCGTCTTTCCAACTTCCTATTAATCGTTCTAGCTCTTTAGGATGTGGCGTTAAAACACTTTGTGGTGCTAGTAATTTTAATAAAGATTTCTTTTTCGATAGAATATTAATTCCGTCGGCATCGATTACCAAAGGAGCTTTATTGGTTTTTAAAAAATTTTCAAAAGCTTCTATGGTTTTCATTGCGGTACCAGCACCAACACCAAAAGCAACTACAGTTGGTGTAACAGTAGTTTTAATATTGGTAAGTATTTTTTCGTTTGCATCTGTATTTACCATAATTTCTGGTATTGTTGTTTGCAAAATAGTATACCCACATTTTGGTGTAAAAGCTGTAACTAGCCCTGTTCCTGCCGAGAGTGCTGCACGACTTGCTAATGTTACTGCACCTATTTTTCCGTAGCTCCCTCCTACAATTAGTGCATGTCCAAAATTACCTTTATTCGAAAATTTTTCTCGAGGTCTATAAGCTGGAAGCACTTCCATTTTACCAATTAATTCGTAAGCGGTTGGTGTAGTATATAAATACTCTGGATCTATACCAATATCTAGAACCTCCCATTGCACAGTATATTTAGCAGTTTCTGGTAAAAAGAATAATAGCTTAGGAGTTTGAAAACTTAAAGTATAATTCGCCCAAACAACATCGGTTTCGTTTTCTGGAACTTGATCTGGAAATACACCCGAAGGAATATCTATTGAAAGTGTAAATGCTTTTGAAGCTTTAAAATGCTGAAATAATAATTTAACCCAATTAACAATTGGTCTATTAAGGCCAATACCAAAAACAGCATCTACAATAATATCGTCTGGATTTATTTCTGGGAACTCTTGGTCGTTAGTTAATAATTTTGGCCAAGATTTAGATACATTTTTTATTCTATCGTAATTAATTAAAAAATCTTTAGATCGTTTATCACTATAGTTAATAACATACGTATTTACATTGTAACCATGAGTTATTAAATGTCTAGCAAGTACCAAACCATCGCCTCCATTATTACCAATACCGCAAAAAACATGTATTGGCACTTGTGCTCCTTGCATTCTAAGGTGCATCCAATTAAAAATTTGGGTTGCAGCACGCTCCATTAATTCGGTAGAAGTTATATTTTGTTTTGTAGCTGTAAGCTTATCGCCTTCGTAGATTTGTTCTCTTGAAAAAATTTTCACCTGTCTTCTTTTTATAATTGAAGTAAAAGTAATACTTTTCTTGAAGCAAAGAAATTTAGTAAATGAAAGTATTAAAATTTGGAGGAACCTCTGTAGGTTCTGGAAAGAACATTCTAAAGGTAATTAATATTTTAGAAAATTACGCAAAAAAAGATAACGTTATTTGTGTAGTATCTGCTGTTGGTGGTGTAACCGACAAATTATTAGAAGCTGGTTTTTTGGCAAAAAACAAAGATAAAAACTATGCAACTAAATTTGAAGCAATAAAAAAGATTCACTTTTCTATTCTTTCAGAAATAATTTTAGAACCCAACAAAAGCATTTTAAATACGCTAGAAAAAACGCTTCAAGAATTAAAAAGTT
>JBMZDY010000249.1:0-3247 GCA_049614585.1 Oceanihabitans sp. | reverse complement strand
AAAGAAACTGGAACAGACCGAATTGAACTATATACCGAAACCTTTGCTCACCAATATAGTTTAGGGAATATCAAAGCAATAAAACCCTATACTGCCTGTGCAGAATTAGCAAATAAATTAAATTTAGGTATTAATGCAGGACACGATTTGTCTTTACAAAACATTAAATTTTTTAAAGATAATATTCCAGAATTGTTAGAAGTATCAATAGGACATGCATTAATTTCAGAAAGCCTTTATTTGGGTGTAGAAAATGTAATTCAAATGTATTTGCAAAAACTAAAATAGATTTTACTACGTGATAAATAATAAAATATTACACGCAAACGTGATAGGAGAAGGGAGACCTTTTGTAATTCTTCATGGTTTTTTAGGAATGAGTGATAACTGGAAAACCCTAGGAAACAAATTTAGCCAAGAAGGGTATCAAGTGCATTTAGTAGACCAGCGTAATCACGGAAGAAGTTTTCACGACGACCAGTTTAATTATGAAATTCTTGTAGAAGACCTTAAAAATTACTGCCAAGAAAATAAACTTAAAAACATTATTCTGTTAGGGCATTCTATGGGCGGGAAAACGGCAATGTTATTTGCTACAGAATATCCAGAGATGGTAAATAAACTAATTATTGCAGATATTTCTCCGCGTTTCTATCCCATACATCACGATGCTATTTTAGATGGTTTGTCTACACTAAATTTTAATACTATTAAAAGTAGAGGAGCAGCAGATTCAGCATTATCTAAATATGTTACCGACCAAGGAACGAGACAGTTTTTACTTAAAAACTTATATTGGGAAGAAAAAGGAAAATTAGCACTTCGTATAAACCTAGAAACCTTAAAAAATAATGTAAGCGAAGTAGGCGAAGCATTACCAATTCACGCAAGCTTTAATAACGACACATTGTTTTTACGAGGTGAAAAAAGCGAATATATTGGGCAAGAGGATTATGCAATAATAAACCGGCATTTTGCAAACGCAAATGTGGTAACCGTATCTAAAGCAGGGCATTGGTTGCATGCAGAAAATCCACAAGAATTTTTTAATGCCGTAATAGACTTTGTAAAATAGCTGTAACTTTTTTAAAAGTTATACAACTAATAATAAAAAACCAATATGAATTTAATTATTAGACTGTTATTAAACGCAGTGGCAGTGCTGTCTTTAGCACATATATTAAACGGTGTAACAGTAGATGGTTACCAAACCGCAATAGTAGTAGCAGTAGTACTATCTATTTTAAATTTAATTTTAAAACCAATTTTAGTAATACTTACCTTACCAATCACTATAATAACCTTAGGCTTATTTATGTTTGTAATAAATGCCTGTATAATATTACTGGCAGATAATTTTATAGATGGATTTGCTGTAAGCAGCTTCTGGGTTGCTATGCTTTTCTCTATATTGTTATGCATTTTACAATCCTTATTCCACTCTGCTTTAAAACAAGATAAGAAATAGTCTATATTTCAGAAGGTTAAAAACTTTGTTAGCATGTAAAAAAGTAGTAGTTTTGCACTCCTTTTTAAATGAAAAGAAAATAGAGTTAAACGTCCATTAAGGACTTTATATCATTTATAATGAATATTACAAGAGAAAACATCGATGCATTAAATGCAGTAGTAAAAGTAGATATCGCTAAAGAGGATTATAGCGATAAAATTGAAAAAATCTTAATAGATTACCGTAAAACTGCTAACATTCCTGGTTTTAGAAAAGGGCATGTGCCAATGGGAATGGTAAAAAAACAATACGGTAAAGCGGTATTAGTAGACGAGGTAAACAAGCTTTTACAAGAAGGATTAAACAAATACTTAACCGAAGAAAAGTTAGACGTATTAGGGCAACCATTACCAAAAACCCAAGATGAAATCGATTGGGATGCTGGCGATTTTTCTTTTGAATTCGAATTAGGTTTAGCACCAGAATTCGAAGTAGAATTAAAAAGTAAAAAAGCGATTACACAATACAATATTGTTGCTGGAGATAAAATGATTAACGATCAAGTAGAAAACATCCAAAAACAATACGGTAAATTAATTTCGCAAACCGTTATAGAAAAAGACAGTGAAATAACTGGAACTTTTAAAAACGAAGAAAAAGAAATAGAGAATACTGTAACCTTAACCTTAGATAAGTTTAAAGGAGCAGCAAATGCAAAGAAATTTGTAGGCGCTAAAGTTGGCGATGTAATTACATTAAAAACAAAAGGATTATATAGTGACGATCACGAATTAATGCATGCATTAAAAATTCAGCACGACGAAGCTCACGGTTTAGCAATAGAAGTTACTTTTACAGTAACCGAAATAAACCAACGTGAATTAGCAGAATTAGATCAAGAATTATTCGATAAATTATTCGGTAAAGATGCAGTAAAAACTGTAACCGAGTTAAAAGCTAAGATTAAAGAAGATGCCGAAAAGCAATTCTTACAACAAAGCGATCAAAAATTATTAAACGACGTTACCGAATACTTAGTCGAAAATACTAAGTTTGATTTGCCAGCAGAGTTCCTTCAAAAATGGATGCAAACAGCAGGAGAGCAACAATTAAGCGAAGAGCAAGCAAAAGAAGAGTACGAGAAATCGGAAAAAAGCTTACGTTACCAGTTAATAGAAGGTAAATTAATTACCAACAATAACATTCAAGTAACACTAGAAGATATCCAAGGGCATGCTAAAAACATGATAAAAGCTCAAATGGCTCAATTTGGACAAATGAACCCTTCTGAAAAAGAACTAGACGATATAGCAGCACGTGTATTATCTAACCAAGAAGAAGCTCGTAAAATTTCCGAACAAATAATTAGCCAACGTTTATTAGCAATCTATAAAGAAAAGGCAAATATTAAAACAAAGGAATTAACTTACGAAAACTTTGTAAAAGAAGTATACGGAGACAAATAAAAACCTAAAATTGAAATGCTTATCCAGTAAAGCATTAACATAATTTTAAAGAATAAATCCTTATATTTAGGCGTTGAAACTTTTACGTTTTAACGCCTTTTTTAATAACTAAAATACATAAATCTAAATATGGATTACGGAAAAGAATTTGAAAAATTCGCAATAAAAGATCAAGGAATTAGCAGTACCTACTACAACAAAATAATAAGCAGTATGTACCCAACAAACTTGACACCAAATATAATTGAAGAACGCCAAATGAATATTGCTATATTCGATGTTTTTTCGCGTTTAATGATGGATAGAATTATTTTTTTAGGAACAGGAATTA
>JBMZDY010000248.1:0-3261 GCA_049614585.1 Oceanihabitans sp. | reverse complement strand
TATTCTTCAATTTTTTTCCAGTTAACAGCTGCAATAAAATCTTTATCGTTTTGCGATGCATTTACTTCTAGTAAAGTACTTGCTTCTTCTGTGTTATAGGTTGTAAAGAAGAACCATCCGTGCGATTTTCCACGTCCAGGATGCGATAAATCGTAATTAAATCCAGGCATTAATATTTGGAATTTAATATCCATATTTCCTGTTTCTGGAGCTACACTTATAAAAGATAAGGCTCCTTGAAAGTTTCCTTTATAATCTTTAATTGGCATATCTCTTTGTGGAACTGGTACTGAAAAACGGGTTCCTGCTACTACATACTCTGTATTTTCGGTTACAAAAGAAGAACTGTGGTTACCAGCACTGTTTGGTACCTCAATAATCTCTGTAGTTTCAAAAGTTTTTAGGTCAATTTTTGCAATACGAGGTGTGTTATTTTCATTTATAAATATAAAACGACCATCTATTTCACCTGCAGTTTGAGAAATGTCTGGATGGTGAGAATCTCCCCAAGGTATAAATCCATGCGAGGTATTTAACATTGGTTTCGTTTCTTCAGAATAACCATATCCAGAAGTTGGAAACTGTGAAAACACAGGGATTTCTTTAAACATTCTACCAGATGGCAAACCATAAACGGTTAAGTTACCACTATATCCACCAGAAATAAAGGCGTAATGCGAATCGTGCTCTCCTGGAGCCACATATACTTTTTCTGCTATATTAGAAGATAAAGCACCAGATTTTCCATCTGTATTTGTTGAATTATTACAACTTGTAAATGCTACAAGAACACTTAAAATTGCAACTGTTGATTTTAATATGTTTTTCATTATATGTTAGTTTAATTATTTTCTATTCTGTTGGTGGTAATAAAACTTTATCTACTACATGCACAATTCCATTACCAGCAGGAACACTAGCAATTATTTTTGCGCCACCTACGTAAACATCTTCTCCTTTAACTTCTACTGGAACATAGCCATTATTTGCTTGTCCTAGTTTTTTAAACTTCTTTAAAAAATCTTTAGAATAGTTACCAGGAGTTACATGGTATTTTAAAATATTTGCTAAAGCTTCTTTACTTTCTGGTTTTAACAAGTTTTCTACTGTACCTTCTGGTAATGCAGCAAACGCATCGTTTGTTGGTGCAAATACCATTAATGGTCCTGCATTTACTAAAGCGTTTTCTAGTTCTGCTGCTTGTACTGCAGCTACAAGTGTAGAATGATCTGGAGAACCTATTGCTATACTTAATACTGTTGGTTTCCCTTGGTCGTCGGTAACAAATGCTTGCCCTGTTCTTTCTGCTTTTTTAGTTTCTGTTTTAGTAGTTGTAGTTGCTTCTTTATTTTCATTTTTACAAGAAAATACGAGTGCAAAACAGGCTACAATAAAAAATAGATTTTTTAAAGTTTTCATAAATTATTGGTTTTAGTTAAATAGTAATTAAAGCCTATTTAAGTGTTCTAAAGTATTCTAATACTGCTCTAGCATCTTCTTTAGATAAGCCTTGATTAGCCATTGGAGATCCATTAAATTCAATTAACAATTCTTTAGCTAGCGGATCTTTTTGAGTCATCTCTTCTGGGTTTAAAATCATATTCATTACCCATTCTGGAGAACGGCGTTCTAAAATTCCTTTTGGTGCTGGACCAATAAACTTTTTATCTAGTCTATGGCAAGCTGTACACATTTTTTTATATACATCTGCACCTTTTGTTACCATTGCTTGATCTATTTCGCTACCAATTTCAACAGATTTAATTGGACCTACACCTTTATTGGTTAAGTCTATTTTTTTAGATGCTGGTACTTTTTCTACTTTCTTAGTAGTTGTTGCTTCTGTACTTGTTTTTTTCTGGTAAGTAAAACCTTCTTTTTTCTTTTCTTCTTTGCCTCCACAACTTAATAGTAGTGTTACAAATAATACGCTCATTAATTTTAGTGTTGTTTTCATTCCTTTTTTGTTAATTGTTTTATTAGATTTTATTGTTGTTTTATTGATACTACAAAATTAAAACCTAGACTAGTTTTAAAATATGACTTTTGTCATATTTAAGACAATTTAGTCTTAATTAAGTTGGGTGTAAAAAAAAGAGCCAAACTAAGTTTGGCTCTTTACTCACTTTTATTAATTACTACTAACTAACTTAAATATTATAAAAGTGATATTAAATTTTAAATGTCATTACTGGTAAGGTAGAATGGTTCGCGATATCTTCAGATATACTTCCTTCAAAAAAGTGTGCTAGACCTTTTCTTCCATGCGTTGCAACTGCTACTAAATCTGCACCTATTATATTTGAATAATTTAATATTCCTTTTTCTATAGAATAATCATTTACGTATGCAACTTGTTTCATTTTGTCAATATTTCCATCTGCAGCTTTTAAAAATTCTGCCACACGTTTTTCTATTTCGGTAGAGCTTTTAAAACGGTTATCTGGTAAATTAACATATACTAAATGCATTTTTGCTTGTAAACATTCAAACATTTTACTGGCATTTAAGTATGGTGTAATAGCGTCTTCCGAGAAATCGCAAGCAAATACCACGTTTTCAAAATCGGTTAATATTGGATTGTGTTTTACTACCAATACTGGTATATTAGAATGGCGTACTACTTTTTCTGTATTCGAGCCTATAAATGCTTCTTTTATACCACTAGCGCCATGCGAGCCCATAATTATTATACTTGCGTCCTGGTCTTTTGCAACTTCACTTACCTCGCTAAATACTTTAAAATGCTTTACAATTGGCGTGACATTTAAGTCTTTTAAATAGTCCTTATCTAAGAAATTTTGAAATTTTTGTTCTGCCAATTTTAAATAGAAAACGGTTTCTGCTTGTTGGGCATTTTCTGCGCTTGAAATTATAGCATTAGATAATTCTAGCATATGCAATGCAATAATTTCTGCATCGTATTTTTTTGCAAATACTGCTGCTGTTTCTAATGCATATTCTGAGTGTTCTGAGAAATCTATAGGTACTATAATTTTTTTCATGGTAAATTGTTTTTTTTAAATAGTCATTGAAAATAATTGCGATTCTGGCTTACTACGCTGCAAAAGCAAATCGAATGCCATACAAATATTTCTTACAAAGGGCTTTCCTTTTTCTGTTACTAGTATTTGGTTGGAACTAATTTTTACAAGATTATCTTGTTCCATTTCTTTTAACTTTATTAATACTTCGGGTAATTCGGAAAAATAATTTTTATCGGTTTCCCTTACAGCCTAAAACGGTTTCTTATACCTAGAC
>JBMZDY010000247.1:0-3281 GCA_049614585.1 Oceanihabitans sp. | reverse complement strand
AGCCGTTTTTTAATTTTGGCGCAATTAGTAATAATGCAGATATATATTGACTACTTACATTTGCTTTTAAGCTTACCTTATTTTGCGAAAGCGATTGCCCAATAATTTGTATTGGCGGAAACCCTTGCGCTTTCATATAATTAATTTTTGCTCCTAATTGCTGCAAGGCATCGACCAAAATTTTAATTGGTCTTTCTTGCATTCTAGAAGATCCTGTAAGTGTAACCTCTCTAGATTTTTGTGTTGCAAAAAAAGCAGTTAAAAAACGCATCGCAGTTCCTGCATGGTGTATATCTATTTCTTTTGTGGTAGCGCTAAGCGCCTTTTGCATGACTATAGAGTCGTCGGAATTAGAAAGGTTTTCTATTTCCAATGCTGGATATAAAGCTTGCAACAAAAGCAGTCTGTTAGATTCGCTTTTAGAGCCTGTAATAGAAATTGCCGATTGCCGATTACAAATAGAAGATTTTTGAAGATGTAGATTCATGTTCTTGACCTATTGAAACATCTCGACTGTGCTAGATGTAACAACTAAGAAAGGTTTATTTAAGTTTTTCGTTATTTTGATGCCTGTCGTGATCGCGTTTTGTTTTTATATCTAATTTTTTATCGAAAGCTTCTTGCAAATCGATTCCTGTTTGGTTTGCTAAGCATAATACTACAAACATAACATCTGCTAGTTCTTCGCCTAAGTCTTTATTTTTATCGCTTTCTTTTTCGCTTTGCTCGCCATATCTTCTTGCTATAATTCTTGCAACTTCACCTACTTCTTCGGTAAGTTGTGCCATATTTGTAAGCTCATTAAAATAACGAACACCATGGTTTTTAATCCAATTATCGACTTCTAGTTGTGCGTTTTTTATATTCATATTCATTTCTTTTTTACAAAGAACAAAGTTATTAAAATAATAAGGCATGGAATAGCAATATATTTTAATTCGCTTAAAAGTACTTGCAATCCCCAATTTGAGAAAAACTCCTCGATTCCTATTGGCGAAACTTGTATAATACGCCATGGAAAAAAATATCGTGTATTCTCTATTGGTATAAAAAAGCCAACGCCTTTTCCTCCAGTAGTTAGTGCATCTAAAACGCCATGCGAAATAGTTGCTACAAATAATACTATAAAGTAGATTTGCTTTTTGGATTTTCCAAAAAAATACGCCAACAACATACTCCAAACGAAAGCAAATACTATAGAGTGTGTAAAACCTCGATGGCCTAAAGGATGCATATAAGGAACGCCAAAATTAAATGCCAATACATCTAAATCTGGAATAATTGCAGAACCTATTGCTAGTAAAATCAACAAAGAATTTGCTTTATATTCTATTACTTTGGTTGTTGTATATGCTAGCAAACCATGCCCAAAAACCGAAGCCATTTATGCTTTTTTTAATACTATTTGCTCGGTTTGTTTTTTTATTACTAAATCGAAAAACGCTTTAAATTGCGCATAATCTTTAGGTAAGATTATAACTTTATTAATATCTAAACTTGCCGTAATTTGTAAAATATTATTGTTTTGGTTTATTAAATAGGTAAACTGTCCGTCGCTAACATTTAATTGCACTTTTGCATTTTCTGGTAAAGACTCTACTTGGTAGCCTTCTGGTATTTTAATATTAACAACATATTTTTCTGAAAGTGGATGCGAAAAATCTATAGGATATTCTCTAACTTCTTGCTTAAACGGGTTTTCTTCTGGTGAAAAAAACAACAAGGTTGGCAGGTAAAGTTTATCTGCAATTTCTTCCATTCCGTTTTGTAAATTATACTCGTAAGAAATTAATATTGGTTTATTTAATTGGTCTTTAAATTTCACCTCCACATTACTTACTTCTATATCTCCTTTATCTTCTTCTAAAGCGCTTAAAAGCTCTTCTACTTTTAGGTCGTTAAACTTTTGCCTATGCGACAAAGCAAAATGATTGGTTTGTTGCTCTCTTACTTTTCCTACTATGGAAAGGTCTTCGTTTATAGTAGCGTTTAAAAAAGTTGTTTGTTTAGAACTTTGCTTTGCTTGTAAACTTACCCAACTAGAAGTACCGTTTTCTTTTATAATTCGCCCTTGCCAGTTTAATAAAAATTTAGGCAAAACATTTGCAGATGCATAGGTACTAGCAGCATCTAATAACAGCATTCCTGTTGGCAATTCTACTGCAGCAACTACATAATTAAAGCCACTTGTAGTAGGTATAATTGGAATACCATTACTTTTAGTACTTATAAGTACTGGGTTTGCATTAAGTCCTGCAAATTTTAACATAGCAGTAAGCATTAAATTAATATCTGCTACATTTCCAGAACCATTAGAAAATGCTTTTTTAACTCCATTTTCTGAGCTATAACCAATAAATGAATTCCACTTTACTTTTGATTTTACAAAATTATAAATCAACTCTGTTTTTTCTAAAGGGTTAGAAACACCTTTTATTAATTGGGAAACTTCATCTTTAAAATAATTGCTTTTTTTAAGTTGGCCTCCAAAGTTTTCACTATCGTATATGGTTTTAGTAACTTTTTCCCAATTGGTAGAATAATACTTATCGATGCCGTTTGGTGCTTTAAAAGCAGCATACTCCATGATTAGTTTAGATCTATAATTATTTAAATTATTTACTAATGGTTCTTTTTTTAAGGCAGGTACATTTTCTATATTAATACTTGTCTTTTTTTCTATAAACTCTATTGTTTCTGTACCACCAAGGCCACTAAAATCTTCTTTTCTATTTACCGTTGTTTCGTTTATTTCTGGATAAAAAGATGCTTTAGGGTTTAATACTTTATTAAAAACAAAATATTCTGGTATTCTCATATCGATATCTAATTTTTTAATAGGAATATTATATTGAATATTGATATCGCCTACAGCCATAAATGGAGATTCTATACTATACTGAAACTCTATTACACTTCCCTCTTTAATATTAGGCATGGTGAACTTTGTTGTAGACCAATATTTGTTGTTTTTTTCTTCAAAAATATTTTCACTTTTCAGTTTTGTTTTTTCTATTTTATTATTTTCAAGATTATAGGTATATCCTTTTAGCCCTTTTATTTCTTCTTGGCTGGTAGAAGATTTATCGTAATACTTTATTTTTTTTGTTGCTACTTCATAGCCTTCTTGATCGTAAATTTTTATTCTTTCGAAAACTTTAACTACTTGTACAAACCCCTTACCACTAGAAATCTCGTAATTTACTTTATAGTTTCTATATAAAACAGCTGCACTAGCATCTGGATCTAGCGGATGTGCTGTTTCTTCTAATTTTGCTTTA
>JBMZDY010000246.1:0-3294 GCA_049614585.1 Oceanihabitans sp. | reverse complement strand
TTTTAATAGATCTAGGTATACCAAATGCGCAATTTAATATTTTGTTAAACACATCGTCTACTTTTTTGTATAACGGCACAAGTACCATTCAGTTTTTGTTTTCGGCAAATAAAGGCGGTGATTTTAAAGAACTTAAAAAAGCAGCTTCTGGCGGTGAAATGGCAAGAATTATGCTGGCTATTAAATCTATTTTAGCAAACTATGTGCAGTTGCCAACCATTATGTTCGATGAGATAGATACCGGAGTTTCTGGCGAGATAGCAAATAAAATGGCGCAAATAATGGAAAACATGAGTACAACCATGCAGGTATTTGCAATTACCCATTTACCACAAATAGCGGCAAAAGGAAAAACCCATTTTAAAGTTTTTAAAGAAGACCTAAACCAAGTAACTACTACAAATTTGGAACAGTTAAATACAGACCAACGCATAGTAGAAATAGCACAAATGCTGGGAGGTATTAACACATCGCAATCGGCAATTGCACATGCCAAGCAATTATTGAATTAAAAAGCATTATGTATGCATAGCTAAAATAAAATTTATAGCTGGTCGATAAATTTTAATTTAGCTATCTTTGATTAACAATTTAAAACTAATAATACAAAACAACATATTAAATATGTACAATCTATTAAAAGGAAAAAAAGGAATTATTTTTGGAGCATTAGATGAAAATTCTATCGCTTGGAAAACAGCCGAACGTGTACACGAAGAAGGAGGTACATTTGTATTAACCAATGCGCCAGTAGCATTGCGTATGGGAACCATAAACGCACTAGCCGAAAAAACAGGATCGCAAGTAATAGCTGCAGATGCAACCTCTATAGAAGACTTAGAAAACTTGGTAGAAAAATCTATGGAAATTTTAGGAGGTAAAATAGATTTTGTACTACACTCTATAGGTATGTCTATAAATGTTAGAAAAGGAAATACCTACATGAACCAGAATTACGACTGGACCAAAAAAGGAACAGATATTTCTGCAATGTCTTTTCATAAAGTTATGCAAACCTTATATAAAAAAGATGCTATGAATAAATGGGGAAGCATAGTTGCATTAACATATATGGCAGCACAACGTGTTTTTCCAGATTATAATGATATGGCAGACAACAAAGCATACCTAGAAAGTATTGCACGTAGCTTTGGCTATTTTATGGGTAAAGACAAAACCGTACGTGTAAATACCATATCACAATCACCAACACCAACAACAGCTGGTTCTGGTGTAAAAGGGTTTGATGGTTTTATTGCCTATGCAGATAAAATGGCACCTTTAGGTAACGCAACAGCATTAGACTGTGCAAACTATACTGTAGCAATGTTTAGTGATTTAACAAAAATGGTTACACTACAAAATTTATTTCATGATGGTGGTTTTAATAACGTAGGTGTAAGTAATGAAGTAATGGAAGCTTTTATTGAAGGAGTAAACGCCTAACTATTAGACATGCATAATAAATATTTAAAACTTCGTTAACTTTTAACGAAGTTTTATGTTTTTTATCGAATAGTCATTTTTCATGCAACTATTTTCATTTATAATTAATAAGTTTGTCACTTAATAACAATTTTATTAATTAAAACCAATTTAATATGAAAAAAATTACTTTTTTATTTACATTTTTTGCTTTAGCATTTACTTACACAGCTAATGCACAATGCCCAACTATACCACCACCAGCTACTCCAGCATTTACATATTGTTATGATAGTAATGAAGTAGATGTTGTTATAGGAGAAGTTTGTCCTGTTTTACCTACAGATATTGCAGAAGCTTATTTTCAAGTAGGAGATTGGGAGAATACTTATGATTTTATAACAGTTTATGAAGGTGCTTCTGGTTCTGGTATAACAGGAACTCTTGTTGCTGGACCTCTAACTGGAGTTTTAACAGGTATCCAATTTACAGCAACTACACCTGGTAATTGTTTAATATTTGTATCAAATTCTGATGGTTCTGTAAGTTGTGCTTCTGGTAGTAGAGATACTGCAGAGATTGTTGCTGGTACTATACCACCTCCACCTACATATGATTATACATACTGTTATGATAGTGGTGAAGTAGATGTTGTAATGTTTGAAATGACTCCTGCTGCAGGACAAACTGTAACTGCTAGTATTTGTGCAGGTAACTGGGAAGCTGGTTTTGATAACCTTACTGTTTATGAAGGAGCTGCAGGTTCTGGTACTGGAGGAACTATTGTTGCTGGGCCTTTAGATGGTGATCTTGCTGGTACTGTAATTAATAGTACTACACCAGGTATGAGTTTAATATTTGTATCTAATAGTGATGGTTCAATAAGTTGCGCTTCTGGTAGTAGAACTCCAGCTGGTTTCTCAGAAGAGTATACTTTAGCTACTCAAGATTTTGATAACGGTTTAGCATTCACTTACTATCCAAACCCAGTAAATAATGCTTTATCTTTAAAAGCACAAAAAGATATTGAAAACGTATCTGTTTACAATATGTTAGGTCAAGAAGTACTACGTACTGCACCTAATGCTGTTAATACAGAAGTTAATATGTCTGCTTTACAATCTGGAGCTTACTTTGTTAAAGTAACAATTGGTAACGCTACAGAAACTGTAAGAATTATCAAGAACTAATTTTTAGATCTTTATAAATAATTAAAAGCCACCAATTTGGTGGCTTTTTTTATTGGTAAAACTTACATTTGTGTTATGCAATTAAATTTTTCATTTATTATTCCTGTATATAATCGTCCAGAAGAGATAGATGAGCTTTTAAATAGTTTTACAAAACTAACTGCTAAATTAGCATATGAGATAGTTATTATTGAAGATGGTTCTATAGTAAAAGCAAAAGAAATAGTCAATAAGTATTCAGAGAAACTAAATATTTCTTATTACTTTAAAAAAAATTCTGGTCCTGGAGATTCTAGAAACTTTGGTATGCAAAAAGCTACAGGCAACTATTTTATAATTTTAGATAGTGACTGTGTATTGCCAAAACAATATCTTACAGAAGTAATTAAAAGTTTAGATAATGAATACGTAGATTGCTTTGGTGGTCCAGATGCAGCACATTCATCGTTTACTAGTTTGCAAAAAGCAATCAATTTTAGTATGACTTCTGTAATTACTACTGGCGGAATTCGTGGTAATAAAAATAGTGTAGATAGATTTCAACCTAGAAGTTTTAATATGGGAATTTCTAAAGCCGCTTTTTTAAAAACAAAAGGGTTTGGTGCAATTCACCCTGGCGAAGATCCAGACTTGTCTATTCGTTTATGGGGATTAGGGTATAAAACAAAATTAATACCCG
>JBMZDY010000245.1:0-3327 GCA_049614585.1 Oceanihabitans sp. | reverse complement strand
TGAATCGTCAGATTGGTCGTGGAAAAATCAAAATGTACAATCGTCATGAAATGCTGGACGTTGTAAAGGTTGATGGTAAAGCTCGAGGCATTATAACACGTAACTTAATTACTGGAGAAATAGAAAGACATTCAGCGCACGCTGTAGTTCTTGGAACTGGTGGTTATGGTAACGTTTTCTTCTTATCAACAAATGCAATGGGAAGTAACGTAACAGCTGCATGGAAAGCACACAAACGTGGTGCTTACTTTGCAAACCCTTGTTACACACAAATTCACCCAACATGTATTCCAGTTTCTGGAGATCATCAGTCTAAATTAACATTGATGTCTGAGTCTTTACGTAACGATGGACGTATTTGGGTACCAAAACACATGAAAGATGTCGAGGCTATTAAAGCTGGAACATTAAAACCTAAAGATTTAGCAGAAGAAGATCGCGATTACTACTTAGAACGTCGTTATCCTGCATTCGGAAACTTAGTACCTCGTGATGTTGCCTCTCGTGCAGCAAAAGAACGTTGCGATGCTGGTTTTGGTGTAAATGCTACTGGTGAAGCTGTTTTCTTAGATTTTGCTTCGGCAATTCAACGTTACGGAAAAGAGCAAGCTCACGTTAAAGGATTAAACGAAAATGATGCTGCACTTGTTACTAAATTAGGACAAGAAGTAGTTAAAAATAAATACGGAAACTTATTCCAAATGTATGAGAAGATCGTAGATCAAGATCCATACAATACACCAATGATGATTTATCCAGCAGTGCATTACACAATGGGCGGCGTTTGGGTAGATTATAACTTAATGACAACGGTTCCTGGCTTATACTGTATTGGTGAAGCAAACTTCTCAGATCATGGTGCAAACAGACTTGGTGCTTCGGCATTAATGCAAGGTTTAGCAGATGGATATTTTGTATTGCCTTATACCATTGGCGATTATTTATCTGATGATATTCGTACTGGACCAATTTCAACAGATACCAAAGAATTTGAAGATGCTGAAAATGAAGTTAAAAAGACTTTAGATTTCTTCGTTACTAATAAAGGTTCGCATTCTGTAGATTATTTCCATAAGAAATTAGGAAAAATTATGTGGAACAAAGTTGGAATGTCTAGAAATGTAAAAGGTTTAACCGAAGCTATTTCAGAAATTAAAGAACTTAGAGCAGAATTCTGGAAAGATGTAAAAGTTCCTGGAACAAATGATGAATACAATGAAGAATTAGCAAAAGCTGGTCGTGTTGCAGACTTTTTAGAATTAGGAGAATTGTTTGCAAAAGATGCGCTTAACAGAGAAGAATCTTGTGGTGGACACTTTAGAGAAGATTCTGTAGAATTAGAGGGCGAACAAAAAGGAGAAGCATTACGTAACGATAAAGATTTTGCTTACGTTTCTGCTTGGGAATACAAAGGAGAACCTAGTGACGCTGTTTTACACAAGGAAGAGTTAGAGTTCAAGGATATTGAGTTGAAGCAGCGTTCTTATAAGTAATTAGCGAATAGCGAGTAGTAAATAGGGAAGAGGAATTAGGGATTTGTGAGTAGTTTAAAATCATATAAAGAGTTAGTGGTTTGGCAGAAGTCAATGAAACTTGTAACTCAAATTTATGATTTAACAAAAACATTTCCTGATGATGAAAGA
Source organism: Oceanihabitans sp. (assembly GCA_049614585.1). Taxonomy (GTDB): domain Bacteria; phylum Bacteroidota; class Bacteroidia; order Flavobacteriales; family Flavobacteriaceae; genus Oceanihabitans. The sequence continues at coordinate 1,684 of JBMZDY010000245.1, read as the reverse complement.
TTTGGTTTAACAAGTCAAATGAGAAGATGTTCAGTCTCTATTCCTTCTAATATAGCAGAAGGTTGGGGAAGATTATCTAGAAAAAATTATATACAATTTTTAAGAATTTCAAGAGGTTCTTTATATGAATTGGAAACACAAATATTAATAACAAAACAGTTAAACTATATTAATAATAGCGAAACAGTAGAAAACTTAATTATCGAAATTAGCAAGATGCTAAACTCTCTAATAAGAAAGCTAGAAGATAAGAACTAACCTTCTTTTCGCTCTTCGCTATTTACTAAATACTTAAATAGTATGAATTTAACACTTAAGATTTGGCGTCAGAAAAACGCAAGTGATAAAGGAGGAATGGTTGATTATAAAGTCAGCGATATTTCACCAGATATGTCTTTCCTTGAAATGTTAGACGTTTTAAACGAACAATTAGTAAACAACGATGAAAGCCCAGTAGCTTTCGATCACGATTGTCGTGAGGGAATTTGTGGTATGTGTTCTTTGTATATTAATGGAGAAGCGCATGGTCCAGATCGTGGTATTACAACTTGTCAATTACACATGCGAATGTTTAAAGATGGCGATACCATTACTATCGAACCATTTAGAGCAACGGCTTTTCCTGTTGTAAAAGATTTAATTGTAGACAGAAGTTCTTTTGATAGAATTCAACATGCTGGCGGATTTATATCTGTTAACACTTCTGGTAATACTATCGATGCAAATGCAATCCCTGTTAACAAACACGATGCAGATACAGCTTTCGAGGCTGCTACTTGTATTGGTTGTGGTGCTTGTGTAGCGACTTGTAAAAACTCTTCTGCTATGTTATTTGTAGGTGCAAAAGTTTCGCAATTTGCATTATTACCACAAGGTAAAGTAGAAGCTACAGACCGTGTTTTAAATATGGTGAAGCAAATGGACGAAGAAGGTTTTGGTAACTGCACCAACACAGGAGCTTGTGAGGTAGAATGCCCAAAAGGAATTTCTTTAGAAAACATTGCTCGTATGAATTCAGAATATTTAAAAGCATCTTTAAAAGGATAACAAATTCCAGTGAAGACAGGAATCTCATAAATCAATAAAAATTAAAAATCTCAAGCAATGTCTTGAGATTTTTTGTTTAGCTTTAACACCAAATTTTCAATATGAATTATAAATATTTCACCAGTTTATTTTTAGTGATATTTTCACTTTCTAGTTGCAAAAGTCAAACCGAAACACCTAAGGTTGCTGTAGAAATTATAGAGCAAAATTGGTTTCAAGCAGATTCTTTGTTACAACATGTTCAAGTTTTAGCTTCCGATGAATACCAAGGAAGAAGAACTGGAACAGTTGGGGCAGAAAAAGCAAAAACCTATATAATAGACAAGTTTAAAAACTTACAAGTTCTTCCTTTAGCAGAAAATTTCGAACAAGATTTTAAGTTTAAAAGAAGAGGTAAAGAATACCAAGGAACCAATGTTTTAGGGCTAATAAAAGGTAGCGAAAAACCAGAGACTTACATCGTGCTTTCTGCACATTATGATCACGAAGGTGTGAAAAACGGAAAAATCTATAATGGCGCAGACGACGACGCTTCTGGTATTTCTGCATTATTCGCTTTCGCGGAATATTTTCAGAAAAATCCACCAAAACATTCCGTTATTTTTGCAGCTGTAGATGCAGAAGAATTAGGTTTAAT
>JBMZDY010000244.1:0-3346 GCA_049614585.1 Oceanihabitans sp. | reverse complement strand
TTGGTAGTAGCAAATGTACTCCTGTTTTTAGGACTTATTTTAACCACTTTATTTAAAGGAAAACGTAAAACAACAACAGCTTTAGTACTTTCTATGGGACTGCTTTTTGCAGCCTTATTGTATTTACCAGGAATGCTTCCTTTTGATAGCCAAGTTACCGATTCGTTTTTTAGATGGTGGGTAGTTCACCTATGGGTTGAAGGCGTTTGGGAACTTATTATGGGAGGTATCCTTTCATTCTTATTAATTAAACTTACTGGAGTAGATAGAGAAGTTATTGAAAAATGGCTTTATGTAATTGTAGGGTTAACCTTTTTATCTGGAGTTCTAGGTACAGGTCACCACTATTACTACATTGGTGTTAATAAAATTTGGTTAATTGTTGGAGGTATTTTCTCTGCACTAGAACCTTTGGCTTTCTTAGCAATGGCTTTATTTGCAGTAAACATGTATAGAAAAGGAGAGAAAAAACACCCTAATAAATTAGCATTATACTGGACCCTTGGTGCTGCAATAGTATCTTTTATTGGTGCAGGATTATTAGGATTTGCTCATACTTTACCGCAAACAAACTTATACACACACGGTACTTTAGTAACTGCAATGCATGGTCACCTTGCATTTTGGGGTGCGTATGCTATGATAGTTCTTGCAATAATTAGCTATAGTTTACCAAATATGACTGGAAGAAAACTATACGAAAGTACTAGAGGTAGAATGGCATTTTGGTGTTCTAATATTGGTATGATTGGTATGACGGTTGCCTTTGGTGTAGCTGGTGTAGTACAAGTATACTTAGAGCGTAAGTTGAAAATGGAATTCATGGAAGTGCAAAAAGAAGTAGAAGTACATTTTATGGTGCTTATTGTTTGCGCAACCTTATTCATGACTGGAATTATTCTATACTTTATTGATTTCTACAAACATGGAAGACCAACAGATGAAGCATTAAATGTAGCATCAGACGACTAAAAAAACTTAGAAATAATGAAAAAATATATAGTATGTTTAACCATTACTGCGGTAATGGCAGTAAATTCTTTTGCCCAACAATTTGATTTATCTGGAGAACTTAGAGCACGTTACGAAAACAAACATGGCGTAAGTACGCTTTTAAATACAGATGCCGATGGATCTAATTTTGTATCACAGCGAACCCGTTTAAATTTTGGTTTTGTAAATACCAAAATGCGATTAAAAGTAACCTTACAAAATGTAAGAGTTTGGGGAGACGTAAGTACTTTAGCAAGCGACGATAATGCAACAGCATTGCATGAAGCTTGGGCAGAAGCTATTTTAAATCCGAAAATAACATTAAAGCTAGGTCGTCAAGAAATAGCCTACGACGACCATCGTATTTTTGGTAATGTAGGTTGGGCACAACAAGCAAGAAGTCACGATGCATTTTTGTTTAAATTTGTTCCAAATGCTAAGCATAAATTAGATTTAGGTTTTGCACTTAACTCCGATTCGCAAGCTGGTATCGATAATTTATACAGCAATGCAGCAGGTTATAAAACCTTTCAATATGCATGGTATCATGGCGATTTTAATAAATTAGGATTGAGTTTTTTAGCACTTAATACTGGAATCGAATATTTAGAAAATGCAGGCTTGCCAAACGAAGAGCAAACTATAGATTATATGCAAACTGTAGGTCCTAGATTAACTTTTAATTCTGGAAAATTGCATGCAAATACAGCAGCTTACTTTCAAACTGGTAAATCTTTAGATACCAAAGTAAATGCAATGTATTTAGCTGGTAATGTAAACTATAAAATTAACGATAATTTTAAAGTAGGCTTAGGTGTTGAGCACTTATCTGGTAAAGATATGGACGATACAGATGCCGATATTAAATCCTTTAGCCCATTATTTGGAACCAATCATAAATTTAATGGTTGGATGGATTATTTTTATGTAGGAAACCATGCAAATAATGTTGGACTAACAGATTTTAACGCGTCTTTTGCTTATGCTAAAAACAAGTTTTCGGCTAAAATATTACCACATTTCTTTTCGGCAGCAGCAAATGTTTACGATGGAACCAAAAAAATGGACAGTAATTTAGGTACCGAAATAGATGTAACTTTAGGATACAAATTAGCAAAAGATATATCTATAAATGCAGGCTACTCACAAATGTTTGCTACAGATACTATGGAAATATTAAAGGGTGGAGATAGAAAAGAACATAACTCATGGGCTTGGGTAATGTTTACCTTTAAACCTAATTTATTTTCGTATAAATTAAAATAGATTTAATTAAATAATATGGAAGACCAGAGTTTATTTTTTATATAAAAAAAAGCACTGGTCTTTTTTTATAAAAACACTAATTATTTAAAATGAGCAAACCATTTTATCATCCCGTAGGAAAAGAAGTTTCTGTTTTCGAGCATGCTTACGCATGTAAAATTCCTTTTTTATTAAAAGGACCAACCGGAACCGGAAAATCTCGTTTTATAGAATTTATGGCAGCAGAATTAAATACCAATTTATTAACCATTTCTTGCCATGAAGAAACTTCATCTACCGATTTAATTGGGCGATTTATTATTAAAGGAGCAGAAACCGTTTGGTTAGATGGACCTTTAACCACAGCTGTTAAACAAGGACATATTTTATACCTAGATGAAATAGCCGAAGCAAGGCCAGATGTAATTGTTGCTATACACTCTTTAACAGACCATCGTAGAGAATTATTTATCGATAAGTTAGGCGAAACCATAAAAGCACACAAAAATTTTATGCTAGTAGCATCTTTTAATCCTGGTTACCAACGTGGTTTTAAAGAACTAAAACCCTCTACTAGACAGCGTTTTGTAGCCTTTTCTTTCGACTATCCGGAAGAAAAAGTAGAAACCGAAATACTTGTAGCAGAAACCGAAATACAAAAGGACACTGCTAAAAAACTGGTAAACATAGCAACCAAAATAAGAAACCTAACCGAGTTAGGTTTAACCGAAACTGTTTCTACCAGATTATTAGTAGATGCAGCGAGACTAATTTATGCAGGTTTACCAAAACGCCTTGCTGTTCACGTTGCTGTTGTAGAACCATTAACCGATGATTTAGAAGTAATACAAGCTTTAAAAGATTTGTGTGATTTAATGATATAGTATGTTTGAATTTGAACCAGACGAATATATTTTTACCAAGTTTGCTTTCTTTTTTAAAAAACGAAAAAAAAATAAAGAAGCAGCCTTGCAACATGTGGTGTATCTAAAAGATATAAAGCCACGGCTTACCATTTTTGCACGCGCCATAACAGGTGATGCTATAGAAATATTTGTTGCCGAAAGAGAAGGAGGTTACCGTAATAATAACTTTTTTTTACCCGAAA
>JBMZDY010000243.1:0-3365 GCA_049614585.1 Oceanihabitans sp. | reverse complement strand
ACTTTTGGTGTTTCTTTTGATTTTCCTTTTTTCTTTTCTTTTTTCGAAGCTTCTTTCTTTTCTATTTTTTTAGCAAAAAAGGTGGTTTGGCTTCCGTTAGCTAGGGTTGCTTTTCCGTTTATAGAATTGGTGTCTGTAATTTTAGAAATTAATCTAATATAAGTTTGTTTGGTTGTATCTACATCTGAAAATGTAATGTTTAACCAATCGTCTTTAAAAGAAATTTTTGAACCTAAATCTTTATTGTTGCTAGAAATTTTAGATTTTAGTTTTTCTACTTTACCATTAATTTTTAAATCGTAAGTATTGCCAGCTAATGTAAAACTATAGGCTCCACGAATATCTTTGGTTTGCATAGAAGTAATTTCATGTTTCACACCTTTAACCCAGTTTTGGTAAAGAGTTGTGTTTTTTTTAAAAATATCTCCCGAAGTAATTAAAAAGTTTGCTAGCGCGCCATTTTTAAGTGTTCCTATTTGGTTTTGTTTTCCTAATATTTGTGCAGGTACTGTGGTTAAAGCTTCTAATGCTTTGGTTTTGTCTAAGCCATAGCTTACTGCTTTTAATAGGTTTGGCATAAACTCTTTTGGAGCTTTTAATCCTTTTAGAGTAAAGGCAAATGTAATATTTGCATCTGCCATAACTTTTGGGTTGGCAGGTTTTTGGTTCCATTCTCTTAAATCAGATAAATCTGCAGCAGCAGCTAAAAATGGATCTTCCATATCGAATGCCGCTGGGAAATTAATTGGAAGTATAAATTTTGCATTTGTAGCTTTTATTGCGTCTATACGTTCGTACTCATCGCCACCACCAACAATTACAAATTGCATGTTCGTTTCGTCTCCAATTTTATCGAAACGCAATGCATTAATTTTACTTCCTGCATCTATAATTTGCACTAAGGATTTGTTGGAGTTATAAGCTTCTAGCGCTCTATCTTTAACTTTAGAATGTCCATTGCTATACCATTCTGCATCGTAACTTACTTGTCGTAACAATGCCATAGTACCCATTAACGAAGTTGGGTAAGATTGTCTAGATTGCACGCTTTTTCTAGCAGAAAAATATTGTGCAGAACGGTTGTCTATTATTCTAGACGCATCACTACTAGAAGGCATTAGTGCAATTAAAGAACCTGTACCTCTAATTATACCATCTTGAAGATGTGTGTTTACGATTCCAAAACCAGCTTTACGTAAATTACTTGCTGTTTTACTATCAAAACTATAATGGTCTATTGCATTTTGTTCTGGCCTAATGTGGTCGTTCCAATAAAATCCTTCTCGGTTAGAATCGTATTGCGGACTATTAGAGCGTTTTGCTGCATTGGGTTTTTTTATTCCAAAATTGGAATATATATCTATAAAGGATGGGTAAATAGTTTTGCCAGAAACATCTATAGTAACTGCATTTTTTGGAATTGTAACCGAAGTTCCTGTAGAAACAACTTTACCGTCTTTTATTAGTAGTGTTGCGTTTTCTATAACATTGGTTGGAGAAACATAAATTTTTGCATTTGTAAATGCTGTGTAATTGGTGTTTGTGGTTTTTACACCATCATTTTTTGGAAAGTGTTCTTGTGCACTTATAAAAAGACTGCACAAAAACAACACGAAAAGCATTGTTTTTTTCTTCATATTGGTTGGTTATAATGTAAGCTTTAAAGATAAAAAATAAAGCGCAAGAAGTAGGGAATTAAGATTTTTTTAACGTGTTTCTTTTTGGTAAGAATTTACAATTAATGCAACTACATAGCTATAACTATCTATGCCACCTTTTTGGTTGTTGGCTTTTAAAAAATTACTGTATGTAAATTTAAATAAAGGCTCTAAAGGATTTTTATAACTTGTCCAGAAATCTTGTACATCGCGATAATTTTTTATTATTCCTGGGTTTATAGTTTCAAATAATTCTTTGTAAACCGCTTCGTCACGTCTGTATATTTCTACAATACAATGGCGTAAACCAAAAGTGTACCCCGAATAATTAAAGAATTTATTTTTGTGGTTTATAGCTGCTAAAAAGCCAATAAAATTTGCTTCGTATTCTGCAGCATAACCTAATTGGTGTGCTACTTCGTGCGATGCTGTTGTAGGTAATTTAAACTTTGGAATAATGTTGTTTACTTGTGCTTCGTTAGTTAAAGGGTTTAAATAACCAGAAAAACCCATATAAGTTAATGGTAAACTAAACAAGGAGTTTTTTATACTTGTTTGTTGGTATTTAAAATGAGTGTATTTTTTTTGTAAAGTGTGGTATCCTTCTGGAATTTGACTAAGAATTTCTTTTTTGCTAAACGGAAAATTTATTTTTAACGAATCGTTTTTTGCTATTTCTAAATGTAAAATATTACAAGTTTCAATAAGCTGTTTGGTTATGGTTATTAACTGCTCGGTAGTATAATTGGCCTCTAAATTTAAGTTTTTATGCAGTGGTAAACGGTAGTAATTCATTCCCCAAAACAAATGAAAAGCAACATATATTATTGCAATTGCTGCAAAAACATCAATAAGCCAATTTTTGGTGTCTTTAATAATTCGTTTTCTATTAATAATTAACCAACGAACTATATAGATTATAGATAAAGCGTAAAAGAAATCGCCAAAAGAAAAAGGTAACCATCCAAAAACAAATCGAAATATTTTTGAAAAAAATAAGTACAAACCGTTACTATAATACTGCTCAATAAATTCGGGATACTTAGCTAGTAGTTTAACAATTAAGTAAAAAGGAATAATTGAAAAAGCGATATACGATTTAGAGTTTTTTGGCATTTTTCAAAAATAAGCAAATGTTTGTAATTCTAAACCATTGCTAATTAAAATCCTGACTTGTTTATTTGTATCTTTGCACTTTTATAAAATATTTAAAATGAACACAGAAATAAGACAACTAGAGCCTAAAGCGCTATGGAATAAATTTGCCGATTTAAATGCAGTACCAAGAGCATCTAAAAACGAAGCAAGAGTAATTGCTTTTATGAAAGATTTTGGTAACAGTTTAAATTTAGAAACCATAGAAGATGAAGTAGGAAATGTAATTATAAAAAAACCTGCTACTCCAGGAATGGAAGACCGAGTAACCATTGTAATGCAATCGCATTTAGATATGGTACATCAAAAAAATAACGACACCGATTTTAATTTCGATACACAAGGAATTGAAATGTATGTCGATGGCGATTGGGTTCGTGCCAAAGGAACTACACTAGGTGCAGATAATGGATTAGGTGTAGCAACCATTATGGCTATTTTAGAAAGTACAGATATTGCACATCCAGCAATGGAAGCTTTATTTACTATTGACGAAGAAACCGGAATGACAGGTGCAATGGGTTTAAAAGGAGGACTTTTAGAAGGCGAAAT
>JBMZDY010000242.1:0-3398 GCA_049614585.1 Oceanihabitans sp. | reverse complement strand
GAGCCTTAGTTAAATCGTAAGGACTCATTTCTAATTTTACTTTATCTCCTGGTAATAATTTAATGTAATGCATACGCATTTTACCAGATATGTGTGCTGTCACAATATGACCATTTTCTAATTCCACACGAAACATTGCATTCGATAATGCTTCTATAATGGTTCCGTCTTGTTCTATTGCTGCTTGTTTTGCCATAGTATATAAATTAAGCTACTGCTTTTCTATTTTTACCAGTCTTCATTAAGCCATCATAGTGTCTATTTAACAAGTAAGAATTTACTTGTTGCATGGTATCTATTGCAACACCAACCATAATTAATAGTGAAGTACCTCCAAAAAATAAAGCCCAACCCGATTGCACATTCATTAGCTTTACAATAAATGCTGGAAATATTGCAATTAGTGCTAAAAATATAGAACCTGGTAATGTTATTTGCGACATAATTTTATCTAAATACTCCGATGTTTCTGTTCCTGGGCGAATGCCTGGTATAAAACCACCACTACGTTTTAAATCGTCTGCCATTTTGTTTGTAGGTACTGTAATTGCAGTATAGAAATATGTAAATACTATAATTAATAATGCAAATACTAAGTTATACCAAAAACCAAACATGTCGGCAAAATTTGTTGCTAACCATTGGCCTGCTGCAGAATCTTTCATTAAAGAAGATCCTCCAATTAAACCTGGTACAAACATAATAGCTTGTGCAAATATAATAGGCATTACTCCAGAAGCATTTAGCTTTAAAGGAATAAACTGTCTAGCTCCACCAAATACGTTTTTCTCGTATCCACCTGATGCTGTACGTCTAGCATATTGTACTGCTATTTTACGAACTGCCATTACTAACATAATACATGCTGCAATAATTGCTAACCATATTACCAATTCGAAAAGAATTAACATTACGTTATTACCTTCTAGTCTTGACGATGCGTTTAATAAGAAGTTTTTAGGTAAGGTTGCTATAATACCAACCATAATTAATAAGGATATACCATTACCAATTCCTTTGTCCGTAATCTTCTCACCTAACCACATTGCAAAAATACATCCTGTTACTAAAATAATAACAGAAGAGAAATAGAATAAACCTCCTTGACCTAATAAAAATGCCGATTGAGGAATACCTAATGCTGGTAAACTTGCTAAATATCCTGGTGCTTGTACCAAGCATATTGCAATGGTTAACCAACGTGTAATTTGCGTAATTTTCTTTTGTCCACTAGCTCCTTCTTTTTGTAGTTTTTGTAAATAAGGAATTGCAATTCCCATTAACTGCACTACAATAGAAGCAGATATATAAGGCATAATACCTAATGCAAATACAGAGGCATTAGCAAATGCTCCTCCTGTAAATGCGTTTAACAAACCTAGTAATCCATCTTCGGTATTACCTTGTAATCCTTCTAATTGTGCTGCATCTATACCTGGAAGTACAACTTGCGCACCAAAACGATATACTAAAAGTAAACCTAGTGTTAAGATAATTCGGTTTCTTAACTCCTCTATTTTCCAAACATTTTTTATTGATTCTATAAATTTCATGTTTTTCTTGGAATTATAAAGTTACTGCTTCGCCACCTGCTGCTTCGATAGCTGCTTTAGCTGTTGCTGTAAATTTATGAGCAGTTACGGTTAATTTAGATTTTAATTCACCACGTCCTAATATTTTTACTAGATCGTTTTTTCCTGCTAAACGCAAGCCAATCATAGTATCTAAATTAATAGTGTCTTTTATTTTCTTTTCGTCTATTAACATTTGTAAAGTATCCAAGTTAATACCTTGGTATTCTTTACGGTTAATATTAGTAAAACCAAATTTAGGCACACGACGTTGTATTGGCATTTGACCTCCTTCGAAACCTACTTTCTTAGAGTAACCAGAACGAGATTTTGCTCCTTTGTGACCACGAGTTGCGGTACCACCTTTTCCAGAACCTTGTCCACGACCGATGCGTTTACCTTGATTTTTTACTGAACCTTCTGCAGGTTTTAAATTACTTAAATCCATTTTTCAGTGTTATATTTTAAGCTTCTTCAACAGAAACTAAATGTGAAACTTTAGCAACCATACCAAGAATGTTTGGTGTGGCATCGTGCTCTACTACTTGACCAATCTTTTTAAGACCTAAAGCTTCTAATGTACGCTTTTGTCTTTGTGTACGATTGATCGCACTTTTTACTTTTTTTACTTTTATTTTAGCCATCGTATTCCGTTATTATCCTTTAAAAACTTTTTCAAGAGAAACGCCTCTTTCGCGAGCGATAGTTTTTGCATCTCTTAATTGTAATAGTGCATCAAACGTTGCTTTAACTACGTTATGTGGGTTTGATGAACCTTGCGATTTTGATAATACATCGTGTACGCCAACTGCTTCAAGAACTGTACGTACAGCTCCACCAGCAATTACTCCTGTACCAGGAGCTGCAGGAATGATGTTTACTCTTGCTCCTCCAAACTTTCCTTTTTGTTCGTGAGGTAAGGTGCTTTTTACTAATGGGATACGTACTAGGTTTTTCTTAGCGTCTTCAATTGCTTTTGCAATTGCACTTGCAACGTCTTTCGATTTTCCTAACCCGTGACCTACTACACCTGCTTCGTCTCCAACCACTACGATTGCCGAGAAACCAAATGCTCTACCACCTTTTGTTACTTTTGTAACTCTTTGTACTCCAACTAAACGATCTTTAAGATCTAATCCACTTGGCTTTACTAGCTCTGCGCTTTTGTATTTTTGATACATAATTTCTTTAGAATTTAAGTCCTGCTTCTCTAGCTCCTTCGGCTAATGATTTTACTCTACCATGGTATAAATAACCACCTCTATCGAATGCGATTGTTTCTACACCAGCTTTTAAAGCTTTTTCGGCTACAGATTTTCCAACTAATGTTGCAACTTCTGATTTGTTACCTTTTGCTGAACTAATGTCTTTATCTCTTGAAGATGCAGCACTGATAGTTTTACCAGTTACATCATCAACTATTTGAGCATAAATTTCTTTATTACTTCTAAAAACAGATAATCTTGGTCTAGCTTCTGTACCAGATACAATCTTACGTATTCTGTTTTTTATTCTTATTCTTCTTTCGTTCTTTGTTAATGCCATAACTAATTTATTAAGCTGATTTACCTGCTTTTCTTCTTATTTCTTCACCAACAAACTTCACCCCTTTTCCTTTGTAAGGTTCTGGTCTACGGAAACCGCGAATTTTTGCAGCTACTTGACCAACTAATTGTTTGTCGAAAGATGATAATTTTATAATTGGATTTTTCCCTTTTTCTGAAATCGTTTCGATTTTTACTTCTGGAGCAATATCCATTACTATGTTATGCGAAAAACCTAAAGCTAAATCTAATTTTTGCCCTTGGTTTGATGCTCTATAACCTA
>JBMZDY010000241.1:0-3398 GCA_049614585.1 Oceanihabitans sp. | reverse complement strand
TTAAGATTGCTGATATTTCAGCTGGTTTTACTTCTGCCATCTTATTATTTATTTAGATATAAATATCTTAGTTTAATGTAAATTCTCTTTTTAATTGATTCAATTTGTTTGCAATACTTGCGTTATATTGCGTATCTCCTACACGTAGTATAAAACCACCTAAAATGCTTTCGTCTATAATACTTTCTACGGCAACATCTTTTCCTGTAAGCTCTTTAACTTTTGCTAAAACCTTTGTTTTTAAATCTCCTGTTAAAGGTACAGCTGTAGTAACTTGTGCAACTTGTGTTCCTTTTAGCTCGTCGAATAAACGGTTGTAACTTGAGGCTACATCGTTTAATAACGCTAGTCTTTTGTTTGTAATTAAGGTATCTATTAAATTTGCTGTAATCGCATTCGACCCTTTAAATACTTGCAATAATACTGCTTGCTTATCTGCTAATTTTACTACAGGACTTTGAAGCATATCGCTTAAGTCTTTACTTTCTGCAATTGTATTAGCTATTAGCTTCATATCGTTATTTACAGCTTCTGCTGTGTTTTGATCGGATGCTAAACTTAAAACTGCTTTTGCGTAACGTATTGCTGCTCTTGCTCCTGCCATTTTTTCTTAGTTTAATTTTGCTTCATCTAACATAGAAGAAACTAATTCTAATTGCTTGTCTTTGTTAGATAATTCTTGACGTACAACTTTCTCTGCTATATCAATAGAAAGTCCAGCAACGTGATTTTTAAGTTCTGCCATTGCAGATTTCTTTTCACTTTCGATTGCTGTTTGTGCCTGCTCAATCATTTTATTTGCTTGTGCTTGTGCTTCTCCTTTAGCGTCTTCTATCATTTTTGTTTTGATATCACGAGCTTCTTTAAGCATGGTTTCTCTTTCTGCACGCGCTTCTTTTAAAATACGCTCGTTATCTGCAGTTAGGTTTTCCATTTCTTTACGAGCATTTTCGGCAGATGCTAAAGCATCTTTAATACCATTTTCTCTTTCTTCAACGGCTCCTAAAATAGGTTTCCAAGCAAATTTTCTTAAAATGAATAGCAAACATAAAAATGTTATTGCTGTCCAAAATACAAGTCCAAATTGAGGTGTAATTAAATCCATTTCTTTTTTTTTTTATAACTTAAATTTTAACTCTAAAAATTATATTTTTTTTAGAATAATTATAATACTGAAGTAACCAACCGTTACTTCAGTATTATTAGGTTTTTACCCTTGTAAGAAGGCAACAACAACACCAAATAGTGCTACCGCTTCTACGAAGGCTGCTAAAATTAATGCAGAAGATTGAATCTTTCCGTGCATTTCTGGTTGACGTGCCATTGCTTCCATAGCAGATCCACCAATTTTACCAATACCAACACCAGCTCCAATAGCTGCTAAACCAGCTCCAATAGCTGCAATTCCAGTAATAGTCATAGTAATAAAATTTAAATTAATTAATGATGTTCTTCTTCAGTTGCCATCCCAAAATATAAGGCTGACAATATTGTAAATATATATGCTTGTATTGCTGTTACAATAATTTCAATAACTGTAATAAACAATGAGAATGCTACAGATACTGGTGCAATTGCAACAGATTTAAATACAAATATTAATGACATTAATGCTAGTATAATTACGTGTCCTGCTGTTATGTTAGCAAATAAACGAATCATTAGAGATATAGGTTTTACAAACATTCCTATTATTTCTATTGGCATTAAAAATATTTTCATTGGTACAGGAACTCCTGGCATCCAAAATATATGCTTCCAGTAATTCTTGTTTCCGCTTAATGTTGTTATTATAAAGGTAAAAACGGCTAGTGTACATGTAAATGCTATGTTTCCACTTAAGTTAGCGCCATTTAAAATTGGTATAAGTCCAAATATATTATTTATCCATATAAAGAAGAATATGGTTAATAAGTAAGGCATATATTTCTTGTATTTATGCTCACCTATCATTGGTTTTCCTATTTCGTCTCTTACAAATATTACTAGTGGCTCTATAAATCCTGCTATTCCTGTTGGAACACCATCTTTAGATTTTCTATAGCTTTTAGCGGTTGCAAAAAAGATTAATAGTAATACAATTACCGAAACCCACATCATAAATACATTTCTTGTTATAGATATGTTTAAAGGTTTTGTTGCGTTTGTTGGGTGGTGTTCTGCATCGAATTTTACCGCAGTTGCTCCTGCATCTAGCTGGTAAATTTTTTCGTGAAATTTAACAAACTTCCCGCCATTCTTTTCTACAATAGTGTGTCCAGAATCGTCGTGATGAAATGCGCTAGACATGAATGTAGTTAGGCCATTGTCTGTCCAAAGTATAACTGGTAATGGAATAGATATTGGTTTTCCGTTAATATCTATAATATGAAACTCGTGTGCATCTTTTACGTGATGCAAAATCATTTCTTTTGGATCGAATTCTTTATCGCCTTCTTTGTCGCTACCTTCTGAAGCGAACCCTACAGTTGATATTGCGAAAAATAATACAGAAAAAAATACGCTTTTAAAGGTGTTTAACTTCATTGTTTTTTGCTTAAAAATACCTTGCTTTAAATTCGGTGCAAATGTACGTACATTATATTAAATAGCAAACACTTTTTTTAAGGATTATTTTTCTAGGCTTTTTTTGGGGTTTATTATTGGTTTTTATTTAGAATTTTTGTGATTGAAATTACTTCGAAAAATAAAAACAAAAAATACGGAATAAAGAAGTTTGCTAAATCTAAACCTTTGTTTTCTGGCTTCGATAAAATCCATGGTAATAAGAACACCATTGCTAATATCATTTTTATAAGCATCCCTAGTATAAATGCATTAAAAACCGTAGAAACATTAGTAGATGCCTTATAATTAATTATTGTAAACACGATTGCTGTTGTAGCTAAATGAAACAAATATATATGCCATAATGGAAAAAATGTAATGGCGTCTTTTGCAAAATGAAAACACAAATAACTGTGTGCCCCAAACATTATTAAAGACATCGCTATTAGCTTTATTAAAAAAGTAATTTGCTGGTTTATAAAAAGTTTATTCATTATTAATTATCGTGTTTAGAGATAGAAATTATTCTTCTTATTACAAATATTATTGAAGATATTACTGCAAAAAGACTTACGAAAACGGTAAATAAGTTGTTTTTATTAGGGAATTTTTGGTCTAATTTAATTCCTATATATGTTCCTATTATTATAATAGCAAACATCTGTATGGCCATACCAGAATACTGAGCGTATTTATTAAGCGTATTTTTCGGTGCTTTCTTGTTGGTTTTTTTGCTCACCTTTATGCATTTCTTTTACGGTTCCTTTCATACTACAATTAACATTAAATGTAGCTCCTGGCTCTACTTCTAGTTTTCCTAAAACTACTTCGCCTTCTATATGTGCTGATGC
>JBMZDY010000240.1:0-3414 GCA_049614585.1 Oceanihabitans sp. | reverse complement strand
TAGAGGATTTATGAAAGGGCTTTTTGTAGAGGTTGCCTCGCTTGTTGCTTTGGTTGCTGGAGTTTATGGAGCTATACACTTTAGTTATTATGCCGCTAGTTTTTTAGAAAATAAGGTAGAATGGGGAGAGAAATATATAAATATTGCAGCCTTTGCAATAACTTTTCTTATTATAATTATAGCGATCTCTCTTGCTGGTAAAGCACTAACAAAACTTGCAGATTTTGCAGCTTTAGGAGTTTTAAACAAACTACTTGGTGGCGTATTTGGCGCTTTAAAAATTGGATTGATTTTAAGCATAGTATTAGTGGTTTTTAATAGAATGAATAATACAATACCATTTGTAAGTGAAGCCGAGTTAGAAGATTCTATTCTATACAAACCCGTTAAGATGCTTGCTCCAATGATTTTTCCAAGTATTATAAAAGCCGAAACAGAATTAGAATTGGAGAAAGAAGATTTAAAATCGAAAACGAAAACCGAAGAATAAGAAACAAAAAAAACCTGTAAGAATTTTTTAAACTCTTACAGGTTAATATTAGTGCTATTCCTTTATAGCATTTCTACTTTACCAGAGTGTAAATTGTATACACCACCTACTATATTAATTTCGTTTTTCGCTTCCATTTCTTTTAGAATTGGGCTTTTCTCACGAATTCTATCTATAGTTAATTTTACATTGTTTTCTACTGTTTTTGCAACAAAAGCTGGATTAGAAGAATCTAAAATACCATCTACTTCATTAGAGGCTTGCCTTACTGCTGGTACAATATTATCTAACATTGCAGTAATGTTTCCTAATTCTACACCATCGCAAGCAGCTTTTACAGCACCACATGCTTCGTGACCTAATACCAAAATTAGTTTGCTTCCTGCTACTTTACAAGAGTATTCTAAGCTACCAAGAATGTCTGTGTTTTCGAAATTTCCAGCAACACGTGCTACAAAAACATCTCCTATTGCTTGGTCTAACACAGTTTCTACAGGTACTCTAGAATCTATACACGATAAAACAACCGCTTTAGGAAATTGCCCTGTTGTTGTTTGGTTTACAAGAGCAGTATTGTCTACTTCTTGATTATTATTGTTAATAAAGCGATTATTACCTGCTAATAAATCTTGTAAAACAGAAGAAGGGGTTAATGTGCTTTGTTGTTCTTTTGTTATTGCTATATTTTTCATGATTATAATTTTTTTAATATTTGTCTTTTACGTTTTCTTTAATCCAAGCAGCACAGTTTTTAAAGTTATTAAAAATATGTTCGTTTGGTATAAAATCTGGAATAATATCAATACGTTCCATCATATATCGAGGTTGCTTTAATAAGCCTACAAATAGTACTTCTATGTCGTTTTTTTTAAGTTCTTGTAGCATATCTTCCATTGCATATAAACCAGATTGATCCATATATTGCATTCTTCCTAATCGTAAAATTACGGTTTTAGCAGTTTTTGGTATTTGTAAGGTTAATGCTTGAAAATCGCTTGTCGAGCCAAAAAATAATGGCCCTTTTAGGTGTTTAATAAAGACTTCTTCTTTTAGGTTTTCAGGAAAATCTATTTCATCTGCCCAAGCTTCTTCTTTTAACGATTTTACATCGGAACGTTCTGCAGTTAAATCGCCAATTTTTTTCATAAACATTAAAGATGCTATTACAAGTCCTATTCCTACTGCGTAAATTAAATCCCAAAAGGTAGAAAGTAATAATACAATTAGCATAATTAATACTTCGGAACTTAATTTTAATGGTCCTAGTTTTATGTCTCTAGGTAAACTAGGAATTGCTTTTAAACCTTTATAATCCATAACGCCAATTCCTACTGTAATTAATATACCTGCTAAAACTGCTGCAGGAATTTTTGATGCTACAGGACCTAAAGCTAGCATGATAATTAATAACATTATACCGGCAATCATACCCGAAAGTTTTGTTTTACCACCAGCATTAATATTTACTACTGTACGTATGGTTGCTCCTGCTCCTGGAATTCCTCCAAAAATAGCAGCTATACTATTACCAATACCTTGACCAACTAATTCTTTATTTGGTTTGTGTTTGGTTTTGGTCATATTATCTGCGACAACACTAGTTAATAGGGAGTCTATGGCACCTAATAACGAAAGCGTAAGTGCTGTAAATATGTAAGGCGTAATGTTACCTAAATTAAAGTTAGTAAACATTTCTAGTTTTGGAATTGGTATGCCTCCTGGAATTTCGGAAATTGGCCTATATCCTAAATTAAAGCCATATGCAATACCAGACATAATAATAAGCGCTACTAAAGTACTTGGTATTGCAGTTGTAATTCGTTTAAAACCATAGATAATAAATATGGTTCCTAGGGCTAAAATAAGTTCTAGCCAATTAATGTTCTTTAAGGCTCTTGGCAATACTTTTATAGCTCCTACAGTTCCAGAAGCCTCTTTTGCTGCTAGTGTTTGCGATTCTTTTAATATTTGGTTTGGGGTAATTTGTTGTGCTCTATCTATTGTTTCTTTAAAGTTTTCTAGCACTAAAATACCTTCTCCAGCTTCTTCTTTTAAAATGTTTTCTAGAATAACTTCTTCGGCTTGTGGTTTAAATTGGTTTACAAACTCCATATCTTCTTTTGGGTAATAACCTAAAGAAGGTAATACTTGAGTAAGCAGGATTATAACTCCAATTGCAGTCATAAAACCAGAAACCACAGGATAAGGAATATACCTTATGTATTTTCCTAGTCCTAAAAAACCAAGCCCAATTTGTATTAAACCTGCTAGTAAGAAAACGGTTAATATTGCAGGTAATGCTTTTTCTACACTACCATCGTTTGCTGCTACAATTCCAGCAATAATAACCATACTTACGGCTGTCATTGGTGCAGTTGGTCCAGAAATTTGTGTGTTTGTACCACCAAAAAGGGCAGCAAAAAAACTAATAAATATTGCGCCATAAAGTCCTGCTTCTGGTCCTAAACCAGACGAAACACCAAATGCTAACGCTAAAGGCAAGGCAACAATACCTGCAGTAATTCCACCAAAGGCATCGCCTTTAATGTTTGAAAATAAATTTTTCATATAAAAATTTAAAAATGGATTATAAATAATAAAAATAGTAAAGTTCTACTTTACAAGAATAGTTTTAATAATTTAAATATAATCTGGTGGAGGGGAAACACAATCTAAATAGAAAGGTTTATAGTATTTAAAATAATAAAGATTATTTTTTTTCTTTTCGAAATGTAGTAATGAAGCTATCTCGTTATTGGTTTCTAAAACAATTAACTCGATTGTTTTATTAGCATCTTTTTCATTGTTTTCTTCTTCATTCAAGTAATCACTCATTACAATTCCTTTTCTTTTTTTTGTATATTAAATTTATTAATTTTATTGAGAACAAAACTCATGCAAAAAATATTGCGTTAGCAATAGCG
>JBMZDY010000239.1:0-3471 GCA_049614585.1 Oceanihabitans sp. | reverse complement strand
GTTTATAAAATCTATTTGTTTAAAAATATTGAAAATAAAAAATGGAACGGTAAGTAATCCTATAACAATACTATATAATAGTATGCTTATTTGAAAGTTAATTGCTTGTTTGCCATGTGCATCTACAAAGCTCGATTTATCCTTATTGGCTACCCATAATATAATAGGACCTAGAAAATTTCCTAAAGGAATTATAAATCTAGAAAAGGTAGAAAGGTGAATAAAAGTTGCAATGTTTTTTTGGTGATTATCTTCCATTTTTAAAATCATATAATAGTTTCTTATACAAATATATGTCTTTTAAAAGGTATTATGTTACGCATAGTACTAAAAATTAACATAAATTTAACAAATTGCCTATTCGAAAATTTTCAATAGTTTTGATAAAAAATTATACTATAATGAAGTTAACCCCAAGAAAAATAAACACATTCAACTTACTTAAACTCCCTGCTGTATTTTTTACAGGAGTTCGCGTTAAGTCTATTAATAATAGTACTTGCACTGTATCTGTTAAGCATAGATGGATAAATCAAAATCCGTTTAAATCCATGTTTTGGGCAGTTCAAGGAATGGCTGCAGAGCTAACAACAGGAGCGTTAATGTTAATGAAAATTAAAGAAAGCGGTAAAAACATTTCGATGCTAGTTGCAAATAACAATGCAAGTTTTACTAAAAAAGCAACAGGAAGAATAACCTTTACCTGTACCAATGGAGAGCAAGTAGATACCGCAATTACCAATGCAATTGCAACTGGCGAAGGACAAACCATTTGGATGCAATCAATAGGAACCAATACAGAAGGAGTTGTAGTTTCTACATTTAATTTTGAATGGACTATTAAAGTTAAAAAACAAAAAGTGTAACTTAAATCTAATTTTTGCAACCTATATACAGCGCAACTAAAAAATAATAATATTATGACAGCACACGAAATAGACTATAGAATTTACGGCGAAGAAATGCAATATGTAGAAATTGAGCTCGATCCGCAAGAAGGTGTAATTGCAGAATCTGGAAGTTTTATGATGATGGATGATGGCATTAAAATGGAAACCATATTTGGCGATGGCTCTAAAAAAGACACGGGATTTCTTGGTAAAATACTAGGTGCTGGAAAACGAATACTTACTGGCGAAAGTTTATTTATGACAGCTTTTTATAATACCTTAACAGGGAAACGTAATGTAAGTTTTGCATCGCCATATCCTGGAAAAATAATCCCAATAGATTTAACTGAGTTTGGTGGTAAATTTATTTGCCAGAAAGACGCTTTTTTATGTGCTGCAAAAGGAGTAAGTGTGGGAATTGAGTTTTCTAAAAAACTAGGCCGCGGGTTATTTGGTGGCGAAGGTTTTATCATGCAAAAATTGGAAGGCGACGGTATGGCATTTGTTCATGCAGGAGGTACAACAGCAAAAAAAGAATTGCAGGCAGGCGAAACCTTACGTGTAGATACTGGTTGTATAATTGGTTTCGATCAAACTATAAATTACGACATTGAATTTGTTGGCGGAATTAAAAACACCGTATTTGGTGGCGAAGGCTTATTCTTTGCGAAATTAGAAGGGCCAGGAACCGTTTATGTACAGTCTTTACCATTTAGTAGGTTAGCAGGACGTGTATTGGCTAATGCGCCAAGAACAGGAGGGAACAGCAAAGGAGAGGGAAGTATTTTAGGTGGAATTGGCGATTTATTAGATGGCGATAATAGCTTTTAAAAAAAGTAGCGTACTGTGTTAAAGTTTTGTTTAAATGTAAAATCAAAGCATTTTTTTACTACTTTTAATTACTTAATAATAACAAATCTGCCTATACTAAAAAAACTACTCTAATAATACCTTAACTAATTAAAATTATGGCAAGAGCAATGTTCGAGTACACCAAAACGGTACTTAATAAAGTAAGTTTTGATGCTACGTTGTTTTGTAAAGAAGTAGAAAAAGCAATTCAAAGGTTATTACCTTATGAAATTGAAGAATTAAAAATATTTATTCAATCTTTAGTACAAAAAAATCCAGACCTAGATAAATGCTTAATATATTTAAAAGCATAAATTTAGTATTCTCTTTATTGTAAAAATTACGAATATATCAATACGTTATACGATAGATAGATTTTTATAAATAAGAGTTTTTTGAAATTATTAAAGAAATAACTTTATAAAGTTAGCATCCAGCTATTTTGAAGTTTTTTAAAAACTTTAAGTTCTTTTCGAAGAATAGAAATAAATTCGTTTCCATTACTATTACATTTTTCTAAACGCAAACAACTTTTATACAACCTATTAGTAAGGTGTATTAAAGAGTCTATGTGTTTGTATTTTTTATCGGAAAAACGTTCTAACTCAGCGTTAATAATTTGTGGTGCTAAAGAAACCGATTGTTGTACAATATCTCCAGAGAAATATATATTCGCATCTTCGCAACCATTATTATGTAAGTAACATAAATCTTGATTTAAGTAACTAGATATACTTCTAGACAAAACAAAAATTTGAATTGCTTGTTTGTATATTGGTAATTCCGAAAGATGTGATGGTATATGTGCCAACATAATCGTTTTCTTTTTCACTCAAAAATAATGACAAGAATTCAAATTTAACTTTCGTTTTTAAAGTAAAATTGTATATTTACTTTAAATATTAAAATATTTATATAAAATACTTTAAAAATGAGTATAGATAGCCTTAACTGGAAGATTCTGAATTGTTTACAAGAAAATGCAAGACAGTCTAATGCAGAAATTGGAAGAAAAGTAGGTATTACATCTCCTGCAGTTTCCGAGCGAATAAAAAAAATGGAAGACTTAGGTATAATACAAAACCATATTACGTTAATTTCTCCTTTTGAAGTTGGTTACCAGTTAAAGGCGCTTATTACTTTGCATGCATTTATGGGAAAATTAAAGCCTTTTTTAGAAAAAGTAAAAACATTCGATGAGGTTATTAATTGTTATCGAATTACAGGAAATGAAAATATAGTTATGGAGGTGGTTTTAAAAAACCAAAAACACCTGGAAACCTTTATCGATCAATTAATAATTTATGGCGAGAGTAAAACACAAATTGTACTATCGCATGTAGTAAAAAACAATGCGATTCCTAAATTATAATGCTACTCTTTATTAAGTTGTTGTTTGTATAATTCAATATTAGCTTTTACTTCATCGTCTAATTCTGGTTCTTTAATGTCTGTATATTTCTCTAAAGTATCCAACATGATTTTTGCAACTATATAACGTGCTGTAGGTTTATTATCTGCAGGTATGTTGTACCAAGGTGCATGGTTTTTAGAAGTTCTGTTTAGCGCATCTTCATAGCACTCCTGATATTTATCCCAAAGTTTTCGTTCTTTTAAATCTCCTGGAGAGAATTTCCAGTTTTTAGATTTTTTGTCTAATCTACGTAGTAATCGGTTTTTTTGTTCGTCTTTAGAAAGGTTTAAAAAGAATTTTAAAATGATGGTTCCG
>JBMZDY010000238.1:0-3474 GCA_049614585.1 Oceanihabitans sp. | reverse complement strand
CTAAAAATAAAGAAATAGATAATGTTGTAAATACCACTTCTATTTCAGAAAAAGAAAAGCATATAAAGTTAGTAGAAAAAGGGGTTGACACAATAAATAATTCGGTATTAAAAAAAGTAGTTTTATCAAGAAACGAAGTGGTTAATAAATCGTTTAAAAACCCATTAAATGTATTTAAGCGATTGTTACAAGCCTACCCAGAAGCATTTGTATATTGTTGGTATCATCCAAAAGTTGGGTTATGGATTGGCGCAACTCCAGAAACTTTATTGCAATTAGAGAATAGCCAATTTAAAACCATGGCACTAGCAGGAACCCAGAAGTATTTAGGAACTCTAGATGTAAATTGGCAGTTAAAAGAACAGGAAGAACAACAATTTGTAACCAATTCTATTAAAAAAAGTTTACTACCCTTGGTAGAGCGTTTAAAAATAGCAGAAAGAGAAACGGTAAAAGCTGGAAATTTACTGCATTTAAAAACAACTATATCAGGTACCTTTAATTTGCAAAAAGTTACTATTAAAAAGCTGTTATTAAGCTTGCATCCTACACCTGCAGTCTGTGGATTACCTAAAGATAAAGCATTGCAATTTATTAAAGAAAACGAAAACTATTCGCGCGAATTTTATACTGGGTTTTTAGGAGAACTGCATTTTAAAGAAACAAAAACTAGAAATACAAATAAGCGAAATGTAGAGCAGAATGCGTATAATTTAGTTAAAAAAGTTTCGCATTTATTTGTTAATCTGCGTTGTGCAAAATTACAAAGTAGTCAAGCACAAATATATGTAGGTGGCGGTATTACAAAAGACTCTGTAGCCGAAAACGAATGGCACGAAACTGTAAATAAAGCGCAAACAATAAAACGTATTTTGTAATAAATATTTAATCTGCAATTTGTTTTAGTGCTATGTTTAAATTCAAATTTCACCTCATAATTATTCCTTTAAAAGTAGCTTAAAATATCACTTTGGTTTTGTACTTTTACACTACCAATGAAATACCCTAAAATACCTTTAGCGCAATCTGTAATTTTACTTTGTAAAGCAAAGAATATAAAGCATATAATAATTTCTCCAGGTAGTAGAAATGCACCTTTAACTATAGGTTTTACTAACGACTCTTTTTTTAAGTGTTATAGTATTGTAGACGAGCGTTGTGCAGCATTTGTTGCCTTAGGTATTGCGCAGCAAACGCAACAGCCTGTTGCCTTGGTTTGCACTTCTGGTAGCGCGTTATTAAATTATTATCCAGCAATAGCAGAGGCTTATTTTAGTAACATTCCAATGGTGGTACTATCGGCAGACAGACCAGAGCATTTAATAGGAATTGGTGATGGACAAACCATAAACCAAGAAAATGTTTTTAAAAACCATATTGTTTATTCGGCAAATTTAAAACCGGATAATCCATTAAGGAATAGCAAAGAAATTCAACAAGCATTACAGCAAGCAATTTTAAAAAAGGGGCCAGTGCATATTAATATTCCTTTTAACGAGCCCTTGTACGAAACCACAAGCGAATTACTTATTAATCCTAAAATATTAGAAACTAAAAATAAAGTCAAAAACTTAGACCAAACTTTAGTAGAGCAATTAGGAGAACAATGGCAAAAAGCTAATAAAAAAATGGTTGTGGTTGGTGTGTTACAACCTAATAGTATTGCACAAAAATGGCTAGAAGTTCTAGCGAACGACACTAGTGTTGTGGTATTTACCGAAACTACATCAAACATACAGCATCCTAATTTTTTTCCTTGTATCGATAAAATTATTGCACCACTTACAGAAGAAAGTTTTAAGCATTTACAGCCCGAAATTTTACTAACATTAGGAGGTTTAGTTGTTTCCAAAAAAATAAAGGCTTTTTTAAGAGAATACCAGCCAAAACAGCATTGGCATATAGATGAATTAAAAGCCAACGATACTTATTTTTGCTTATCGCAGCATGTAAAAGTAATACCGAATTCTTTTTTTTCTAGTTTTTTTAAAAAGGTAAAAAATAGTCTAAATTCTAATTATCAAAAAGAATGGCTTTTAGTAAAAAAGGAAAGAGAGCAAAAGCAGCAAACATATTTAAATGCTTTAGCATATTCCGACCTAAAAGTGTTTCAGCAAGTATTAAAAACATTACCTGCAGAAAGTATATTGCAATTAGCAAATAGTTCTACCATTAGATACACGCAATTATTTGAGTTAAAATCGAGTATTAAAGTGTTTTGTAATCGTGGTACAAGTGGTATAGATGGAAGTACTAGTACAGCTATAGGTTGTGCAATAGCAAATAAAAAACAAACCGTATTTATTACAGGAGATTTAAGTTTTTTTTACGATTCTAATGCTTTGTGGAATAATTATATTCCTAATAATTTTCGAATAATTCTAATTAATAATGAAGGAGGAGGAATATTTAGAATTCTTCCGGGAAATAAAAACACCGAAAATTTTGATACTTTTTTCGAAACCAAACACAATTTAACGGCAAAGCATTTAGCCAAAATGTATAATTTCGAATATATAATGGCAACCAGTTTAGATACAATTAATCTAGCTTTACATAATTTTTATGAAGAAGGTAGCAATCCTAAAATTCTAGAAATATTTACACCAAGAACTACTAACGATAAGGTGTTACAAAACTATTTTAAAGCACTGCAATAACTTTTGTCGATAAAACCTATCGCTTAATCGTTAAACTTAAAAACAAGAATATATATTTCTTTTATCTAACTAATAAAAAATACATTTATATATAATATAAATTTAAATAAAAACAGCATGAGTAAAAGAGACGATTTAATTGTAAAGTATGCAGCAGATTTAAAAGATAAATGTGGTGTTAGCCCAGATATGGATTTGCTTACTAAAGTAACTATTGGTTGCGGACCATCAATATACAATGCAGATGCAGCAACAGTTTCTGGTTCAGACGCTTCCGAATTAGCAACCGTAAAAAATAATTTTTTAATTAAAAAATTAGGACTTAGTGATTCGGCAGATTTAGATAAAGGTATAGATGCAGTAATGGAAAAATATGGCCGCTCAAACCGAAGTAAATACAGAGCTGTTGTATATTATTTATTAACGAAGCATTTTAAAAAGGAATCGGTTTACTAAAATTTATTTTTAGTAAAATATATTAAAGCGTTACTATAGGTAACGCTTTTTTTTATGATTACCTTTGCCGCATGATACACATTGGCGAATTTAATAAACTAAGTATTTTAAGAGAAACCGAACCTGGATTGTTTTTATGTGATAATGAAGACAACGAAGTTTTGTTACCAAATAGATATGTACCAGAAACATTTAAAATCTGGGACGAATTAGATGTATTTGTTTATTTAGATAACGAAGAACGTCTAGTAGCAGTAACCGATAAGCCATATATTAAAAGAAACGAGTTTGCTCTTTTACGTTGTAATGAAGTTTCAAAATATGGCGCGTTTTTAGATTGGGGAATGGTAAAAGAACT
>JBMZDY010000237.1:0-3491 GCA_049614585.1 Oceanihabitans sp. | reverse complement strand
ATCCATAACGCAAATACATCATTTTGATTAAAATTGCAGATAAAAAACATCAGACGTTGATAGTGAGATACAACTGTTGCTAAATATTGATCATGATTCATCTAAATAAACAGCTTGTGACGATCAAAACAAATAAAATTAATTTAAAAAGAAGCTTAACACATTGTTTTTTATAATTATTTGTCCTGCTTCGTTTGGGTGTAATCCATCTTCTAAAAAATGTGAAGCATTCATGTTTTTATAAAATGGTATTGTTTTTTGGTTGTCAACTAAGCAATATGCCTCTAGCATATCTTGAAAATTAGTAATACGTTCTAGGTAATTTTCTTTTACAAAGTTTCGTTCCTTATTATTTAATATCGTTGTTGGTATACCAACCACAGGAATTGCATTATAATTACTAGCCTGTCTAATCATGGCATGTATATTAGATAAGATATACTCGTTTTTTAAACCAAACCACAAATCGTTTGTGCCACCAAGAATAATTATATGTGTTGGTTTATATTGCAACAATACAGTTTCGCAACGCGCCAACATACCATTTGTAGTGTCTCCGCTTATGCCACAATTAATAATATTTGCTGCAAATTCATTTTGCAATAAATTGGTCCATCTGTTCGCTTCATTTATTTGATATCCTTGTGTTAAACTATCTCCTAAGCATACAATTTTCTTGTTTTTCATAAGTATTCGTTTTTTGTATTTACAAATATAAACGCAAATCAACAGGAATCAATTTTGTACATTTACACTTCTTAATTATAAAAATATGCAATTCGTTTTCGCTACTAATAATTTAAATAAAATAAAGGAAGTTCAAGCCTTATTACCTAAGCACATTAAACTTTTAAGCTTAAAAGATATAAATTGTTTAGTAGATATACCTGAAACACAAAATACTATTGCTGGTAATGCGAAACAAAAAGCCAATTACATACAAGAAAATTTTGGATACAATTGCTTTGCAGACGATACTGGCTTAGAAGTAACTTCTTTAAATGGAGCGCCAGGAGTTTACTCTGCACGATATGCTGGCGAACAAAAAGATCCAGATGCAAATATGGATAAATTACTAAAAAACCTTAGTAATAAAACAAACCGAGATGCACAGTTTAAAACTGTTATTGCTTTAAACATTGATAATAACGTAGAGCTATTTACAGGTATTTGCAAAGGAGAAATCACAACCAAAAAGCAAGGTATAGAAGGCTTTGGTTACGATCCAATTTTTAAAGCTAATGGCATGCAAAATACTTTTGCAGAAATTTCTTTAACAGAAAAAAACCAAATAGGACATCGTGGAAAAGCTGTAAAAAAGTTAATTCAATTTTTAGAAAACTGGAAATAGCATGCAATTTAAATTACAATTTTCTGAATAAATATACTACCAAAAAAGCTTCAAAAAACTACAAATAAACCAATTAGCGTTTCATTTATAATAAAAGCGTATATTTGCAGCTTAAAATTCCTCAGCGTGAGGATGTGTTACCAGAAGTATTAGGTTTAAGTATGTCGATTCGCTTCTTTTGTAACACTACAAAACATAATCGAATACTTATTATTACAAATGAGCACATTTAAAGATTTAGGTCTTAACAGCGACCTATTACAAGGAATTACAGATTTAGGCTTTGAAACTCCTTCTGAAGTTCAAGAAAAAGCAATCCCAATTTTATTACAAGAAGAAACAGATTTAGTAGCACTAGCGCAAACTGGAACTGGTAAAACTGCAGCATTTGGTTTTCCTATGTTGCAAAAAATAGACATTACTAGTCGTACTACACAAGGATTAATTCTATCGCCAACAAGAGAACTTTGTTTACAAATAGCAAACGAAATGAAAGCCTACGGTAAACACTGTAAAGGCTTAAATGTTGTTGCTATTTATGGTGGTTCTAGTATAACCGATCAAGCGAGAGCTGTAAAAAAAGGTGCGCAAATTATTGTTGCTACTCCTGGAAGAATGAAAGATATGATTAGCAGAAGGCTAGTCGATATTACAAAAATTCAATATTCGGTTTTAGACGAGGCAGACGAAATGCTTAACATGGGTTTTAAAGAAGATATTACCGATATACTTTCTGGAACTCCAGAAGACAAAAGTACTTGGTTATTTTCTGCAACCATGCCCAAAGAAGTTGCAGCAATTGCTAGAAACTTTATGTACCAACCACAAGAAATTACTGTAGGTCATAAAAACGAAAGCACATCGAATGTAAGTCACGAATATTATTTAGTAAATGCAAGAGACAGATACCAAGCATTAAAGCGATTAGCAGATGCAAATCCAGATATATTTTCGGTAATATTTTGTAGAACAAAACGCGATACACAAAAAGTAGCAGAGCAATTAATTGAAGATGGTTATAGTGCAGGAGCATTACATGGCGATTTAAGCCAAAACCAACGCGATATTGTAATGAAACAATTTAGAACGCGCCAAATACAAATGCTAGTTGCAACAGATGTTGCAGCTCGTGGTATAGATGTAGACGATATTACACATGTAATTAATTACCAATTAAGCGATGAAGTAGAAACTTATACACATAGAAGTGGACGTACAGGTAGAGCTGGAAAAACAGGCGTTTCTATGGTAATTGTTTCTAAAAGTGAAGTACGTAAAATAAAAAGTATCGAACGTATTATTAATAAGAAATTCGAGAAAAAAGAAATTCCAAACGGAATGGCAATTTGCGAAGTACAACTAATGTCTTTAGCAAACAAAATTCACAATACCGAAATTAATCACGAAATAGACAAGTATCTAGAAGACATTAATAAAATGTTTGAAGAGACTACAAAAGAAGAGCTTATAAAGAAATTTTTCTCTGTAGAATTTACCAGATTCTTTAATTACTACCAAAAAGCAAAAAACCTAAATATTGATGCTTCACAAAGCAGCGAACACGATGGCGAAAGAAGTGGTCGTGGCGGAAACGATTCGCGTTACTTTATTAATGTAGGAAGTAAAGACGGTTTCGACTGGATGAAACTAAAAGACTTTTTAAAAGAAGTATTAGAATTAGGAAGAGACGACGTATTTAAAGTAGACGTAAAAGAAAGCTTCTCATTCTTTAATACCGAAAAAGAACAACAAGAAAAAGTTTTAGCCTTTTTTACAGATTATAAACACGAAGGTCGTTTTGTAAATGTAGAAGTAAGCGAAAATAAAGGACGAGGAAGAGACAGAGGTCGTGGCGGAAGAAGACGTGATGGTGGAGACAGAAGAAGAAACCGATCGGACAAACCAAGAGGTGAAAGACGTACGTCTGGAAGAAGAAGCGACTCTGGAAACCGTAGTGAAAGGCGCAATACAGAAAACAGATCTAGACGCTCGGAACCAAGAGATAAAAGCGAATTTAAAACAACACATGCTAGACCAAGACGATCTAGACGCTAATACATATTGTTAATTATTAGTCAAAATTTTAAAGTACGAAACATATTTTACAATAGGTTTCGTACTTTTATATCTTAGAAAAAGT
>JBMZDY010000236.1:0-3494 GCA_049614585.1 Oceanihabitans sp. | reverse complement strand
TGTCTTTTTTAGGTTTGCTAATAAGATATTCAAATCCACCAGCTTCTTTTTGTTGTAAAAAATAGGTTTCGTTGTTATAGTTAATTTCAACATTTTCTGGAACTAAATCGCCAACAGTTTTTATTAGTAACTTAAAGTCTTTGTTTTCGGTGGTTTGCAAATTATCGTTTACAACATAAAACTGAAAAGGTGCAGGCGGTTCGTATGCGGTTTGGTAATTTACTACACGTTCGTAACTATCACTAAACCAATTAAATCGCCCCGAAAAATAAGCAATTAGTAATACCAGAATTGGTATTGCTGCATACTTTAAATATTTTGTGTTTTTTTGAAAATTAATAGCAAGTTTAAAAGGAATTGGTGTTAGTTCTATAGACTTTTGTTCTATGCTTGCTAGTAGTAATTCCGACTGTGTTTTGCTTTGGTTTAACTGCAATACATTAAGTAGTTTATCGTTTACTTCTGGGAAATGTTTGCCTATAATTTGAGATGCTATTTCGTAGTTAATACCTTTTTGAATCTTAAATAATTTTGCTAACGGAATTACAATAAACTTAAAAAACAATAAAGCTTCTACGATAATAAATAACCAAAACAAAATGGTTCTTCCGTTAGGGTTTAACCATAAAAAATGCTCTATTAATAAGGTTAATATTAAATATAATAAGCCTATGCTAAAAAATAAAATAGCTCCTTTTATTAGTTCGTTAGTGTAGTATTTTCTAATAAACTGCTCTAATTTTGCTTGTATGTTTTTAAAGTTTTGCAAGGCTTTGTTTTTTAACTTACTAATCTACAATATTATTTTATACTACAATAAGTAAAAAATGGTAACATTCTGTTAATCTTAATGAAGCAAAAGATTTTAATAAATTAAGGTGTTTATACTATTTTCTTTGCACTTTCTTCTTTGCTAGTCTATCTTTGCACTTTCAAAAGACAAAAAAATGACCAAAAACGTTCGTGTGCGTTTTGCACCAAGTCCAACAGGACCTTTACATATAGGAGGAGTACGTACTGCTTTATTCAACTATTTATTTGCCAAAAAACACAACGGAACATTCGTACTTCGTATTGAAGATACAGATCAAAACCGTTATGTAGCAGGAGCCGAAAAATATATTATTGACGCTTTAAATTGGTGTAATATTCCTTTTGATGAAGGACCAGGAAAGAATGAAAAATTTGGACCTTATAGACAAAGTGAACGTAAAGATTTATACCAGCAATATGCCGAAAAATTAATTGCTTCTGGAAATGCATATTATGCTTTCGATACTGCTGAAACTCTTGATTTTCATAGAAAAGATCACGAAGCTAAAGGAAAAACGTTTATTTATAATTGGCATAATCGCTTAAAATTAAGCAACTCCTTATCGCTTTCAGCAGAAGAGGTTCAAGTAAAAATTAAGGCAGGAGAAGAATATGTAATTCGATTTAAATCTCCACAAGACGAAACCCTTCATCTTACAGATATTATTAGAGGAAACATAAGTATTGACACCAATGTTTTAGATGATAAAGTATTGTTTAAAAACGACGGAATGCCAACCTATCATTTAGCAAATATTGTAGACGACCATTTAATGGAAATTACACATGTAATTCGTGGCGAAGAGTGGTTACCTAGTCTAGCATTACACTATCAATTATACCAAGCGTTTGGTTGGGAAGCACCTAAATTTGCACATTTACCACTTATATTAAAACCAACAGGAAAAGGAAAACTAAGCAAACGTGATGGCGATAAATTAGGTTTTCCAGTGTTTCCTTTAGAATGGAAATCGCCAGAAGGAGACGTTTCTAGAGGATATAAAGAAGATGGTTATTTTGCAGAAGCTATGCTAAATTTTCTTGCTTTTTTAGGATGGAACCCAGGAACAGAACAAGAAATATTTAACCTAGAAGAATTAATAAATGCTTTCGATTTAAAACGTGTAAATAAAGCAGGAGCACGTTTCGATCCAGATAAAACAAAATGGTTTAATCACCATTATATGCAAGAGCAAAATAATACTGCTTTAGCAGAAATGTTTAAACCTATAGTTGATAAAAATCTAAATGTCATTCAGAGCGAAAACGATGAATCTAATAATGAGATTACCACGTCGCTAGCTCCTCGTAATGATACAAATGATATAGACGTTAATTATATCACTATGGTAGTTGGCTTGGTTAAAGAGCGAGCAACTTTTATTAATGATTTTTGGGACTTAAGTCATTTCTTTTTTGTGGCTCCAAAAAGCTACGACGAAAAGGCGTATAAAAAAGCAATAAAAGAAGGTACTTGCGAATTAATGAGCGAGCTATCCAATTTAATTAATACAGTTGATGTATTTGAAGTAGAAAACCTAACAACAGTTGTGAAATCTTGGATTACAAGTAAAGAAATAGGCTTTGGTAAAGTAATGATGCCTTTACGTTTAGCGTTGGTTGGTGCTTTACAAGGTCCAGACGTATTCGATATTATGTATATGATTGGTAAAAACGAAACGATTAAACGATTAACTAATTTAATAGAAAAAGCTTCTTAATTAATAAGTATTAAATTTTTAAAACGAAATCATAAGTGTAAAAGCTAACATAGATTGGTTTCCTTTAAATTTTTCCTTACTAATCCCAGAAGTATCTAAATCGTTTTTATTTAATTTGTTTAACATATTGGTAAAGCCATATAAATATTGTGCTTTTAATCGAAAATGACTTGCGCCACCAGATAAACCAATAGCTCCAATAAAATTAAATTTAGAAATGTCGCTAATATCTTCAGCTAGTAAATTGTTGTAATTATTAATAACAAAATTTTTGTGTTTATTATCTTCTAATTCTAGTTCGCTATTGTATTGTAACATTGGTCCTGCATCTATAGTTAAGTAGCTTTCTACCAGTTTTACATGCATTAACAAAGCTATTTGCGCTGTAAATAATTTATAATCTATAAACTCTTTAGTAACCGAGCCAATTAAAGGTCTTGCTTCTATGCCTACAATATTTTCAGATAGTTGTATGCTATAACTCATATTATACCAACGATGTGGTATATCTACTGTTGCAGATGCTCCAGCAATCCAGCCAGCTCCTTTTTTGGTTTTAAAATTATCGGTTATTATGTTAAATTGTGTAAGCCCTCCGTATACACCAATGCCGTTTGTAATTGGCACACTATTACTTTGTGCTAAGTTAATTGTAACAAAACCAATGGTACACACTACTAATAATATATATTGTTTAAATTTTATCATTCTTAATAAGGTTTAAACAAATATAGTTTAATTTTAAAGTCTAATATTTTTAACCATTAAAAAAACAGAACATGGGCCAATTTCTTTTTATACCTATTATTTTTTTCGGATTAATCATCTTGATTTCTGCCGTATTTATTGTAAAACAACAAACTGCTGCAATAATTGAACGATTTGGAAAGTTTCATAGTATTCGTCAGTCTGGATTCCAAATGAAAATACCTTTAGTAGACAGAATAGCAGGAAAACTGA
>JBMZDY010000235.1:0-3514 GCA_049614585.1 Oceanihabitans sp. | reverse complement strand
TGGAATTCGCATAGGCTTCATTTCCATGTCTACTCCCCAAGAATATTGTTTTGAGTTAAACATTACATTCCATGCTGTATCGTTAGGGATTGTCCAAAGGGTATATTCGCCTGCAGGTAGCGAATCGTTACCAATTTTAAGTGCTTTATTTGTTTTAAATGTTGTGGCTTCGTTTGCACCTGTTCGCCAAACTTGGTTATAAGGTACTAAGGCGCCAAAAACATCGCGTTCTCTTTTAGAAGGACGGTTATAAAACACTTCTAACTCTATATCGTCTACTTTAAAAGCTACTGTTTTTTTTGGGCTTAAGCGTTTACTAAATAAACCATCATTATTATACGAATATATTGCTACTGCTACTAAAGCAATGGCTAATAAACCGATAATCCATTTTAAAAATCTATTCATTAGTTAACATGTTTTTATTGGTATAAAGATACTTTAAAAGGAAGCATTTTAAAATGTAAACGCAAAATTATTTTTTAAATTCTATTACTTCTAAATCTTTTATTTTTTCGCCATCTATTATAAAACGAACCATGGTTCGAACTTTATGAAACCCATGTTTGCCAATGGCTCCAGGGTTTATGTGTAATATATTTAATTGTTTGTCTGGCATAACTTTTAGTATATGCGAATGCCCAGAAATAAATATTTTGGGAGGATTTATTTTTATTTCTTCGCGTACTCTTAAATTGTATTTTGGTGGATAACCACCAATATGAGTAATCCATACAGAAACTCCTTCGCACATAAAGCGGTTGTTTTCCGGAAATTCTAATCGTGCTTTTTCGTCGTCAATATTACCATAAACAGCACGTAGTGGTTTTATTTTTTTAATGGCATCAGTTACTTTTAAATCACCAATATCTCCAGCATGCCATACTTCGTCGGCTAGTTTTACATATTTTAAAATACTAGCATCTATATAGCTGTGAGTATCGGAGAGGAGAAGTATTTTTTTCATGTATAAATTCTGCTAGAGCTTAAATATAGATATTCGTTAATTAAGATTTTTAAAGAAAGAAAAACAATTATCTTTGTTGTTTCAATTACAAAAATAGACATTCTTTTGCGATACTTCATAGAACTTTCTTATAACGGAAAAGCTTACCATGGCTGGCAAAAGCAGCCTAATGCAATTTCGGTTCAAGCAGTATTAGAAAAAGCATTGTCTACTTTGTTAAAAGAAGAAACTGCAATTGTTGGGGCAGGTCGTACCGATGCTGGTGTGCATGCCACGCAAATGTTTGCTCATGTAGATACTATTGTAGTTTTTAATGAGCAAGAATTAATTTATAAGTTAAACGCATTGTTGCCAAAAGATATTGCAGTTTTTAATGTTTTTAAAGTGCATGCAGATATACATGCAAGGTTTCATGCAATTAGCCGTTCTTATTTATATAGAATAGCCTTACATAAAAATGTGTTTTCGTATCACCAAAGCTATTATATAAAGCCAAAATTAGATATGGTGAAAATGCAAGCTGCAGCAAACATATTATTGCAGTATAAAGATTTTCAATGTTTTTCAAAAAGTAATACCGATGTAAAAACGTATAATTGCGATATCAAACAAGTTCATTTAAAAATGGTAAACCAAGAATTACATTTTACAATAACTGCAGATCGCTTTTTACGAAATATGGTACGTGCAATTGTTGGTACTTTAGTAAATATTGGTTTGGGTAAGTTAGAAGTAAATGCGATGCATAAAATTATTGAATCTAAAAATAGGAGCGAAGCAGGATACTCTGTTCCTGCACATGCATTGTATTTAACCAAAGTAGAATATCCAGAGACTATTAAACTAAATAATAAATAAAAGAATAACCACTTTTAACCACTTGATTTATAGCTGAAAAAAAAATATGGACAAAACAAAAGATAAAATAATAGATGTAGGCTTGTTTAAACGCCTTTCGCAATATGTGAAGCCCTATAAAACGGTGTTTTTTGGGTTGTTTGCATCTGTAATTTTATTGGCGCTATTTACTGCAGCTGTTCCAAAATTAACCCAATACGTAATAGATAATAATATAGTAAAGCAAGAAGCAGAAGGCTTTTTAACGCTAATAATTGTTATGTTGGGGTTGTTAATAGCACAAACTAGTTGCCAACTATTTTTTATTTATTACGCTAGTTGGTTAGGGCAAAATGTGGTAAAAGACATACGTATTAAATTGTTTAACCATATGCTTCAGTTTAAAATGAAGTATTACGACAATTCATCGGTTGGTATCTTAATTACACGATCGGTAAACGACATGGAGCGTATTGCAGATATTTTTGGCCAAGGTTTATTCATGATTTTTAGAGATGTACTTACCATGCTAGTTGTGGCATTGGTTATGTTAATTATGAATTGGAAATTAAGTATTATTGTTTTTGCGATGCTTCCTATTGTATTGTATGCTACGAGAATTTTTCAGAAATACATGAAACGCGCTTTTGAAGAAGTACGTACCGAAGTTTCAAACTTAAATTCTTTTGTACAAGAACGCGTTGTAGGAATGAAAATATTGCAACTCTTTTCTAGAGAAGAAACCGAATATTCTAATTTTAAAGTTATTAATGAGCGACATAAAAAAGGCTGGTTAAAAACCGTTTGGTATAACTCTATATTTTTTCCTATTGCAGAGCTTGCTTCTTCAATTACGCTAGGTTTAGTTGCTTGGTATGGTGGTTTAAATGTTTTGGTAGGGCAATCGGTAAGTTTTGGAGATCTTACTGCATTTGTAATGTATGTGCCAATGTTGTTTAGACCTTTGCGTCAAATAGCCGATAAGTTTAATACGCTTCAAATGGGAATGGTAGCCGCAAATAGAGTATTTAAAGTTATCGATACCAAATCGCAAATAGATGATAGTGGTTTGCAAGAAGTAAATCAGTTTAAAGGAAATATTGATTTTAAAAAGGTTAGTTTTAGTTATGTAGCAAACGAAAGAGTTTTAAAAGAAATTTCGTTTCAAGTTAATGCAGGAGATACAGTAGCAATTGTTGGAGCAACAGGAGCTGGGAAATCTACTATAATTAATTTATTGAATCGTTTTTACGAAATAGATACTGGTAGCATTTGTATAGATAATATAGATATTAAACAGTTAAAACTTGCTAATTTAAGATCGCAGATTGCGGTTGTATTGCAAGATGTGTTTTTGTTTGCCGATACTATTTTAACCAATATTACATTAAACCATCCAGAAATTTCTGAAACTCAAGTACAACAAGCAGCAAAAGATATTGGTGTACATGATTTTATAATGAGTCTACCAAAAGGCTACCATTATAATGTAAAAGAAAGAGGCGCAATGCTATCTTCTGGACAGCGACAATTAATTTCGTTTTTACGTGCCTATGTTACTAACCCAAGTATTTTAGTGCTAGACGAAGCAACCTCGTCTGTCGATTCGTATTCCGAACAGTTAATACAAAATGCAACCGATAAAATTACAAAAAACAGAACCTCTATAGTAATTGCACATAGACTAGCAACTATTAAAAAAGCAGATAA
>JBMZDY010000234.1:0-3536 GCA_049614585.1 Oceanihabitans sp. | reverse complement strand
GCACAAGAAGATGCTAATGCTAGAAGCGTAATAGAAAACGCGCTTAAAAAAGCTTTTGCACCAGAATTTTTAAATAGAATAGACGATGTAGTAGTATTTAATGCACTAGAAAAAGAAGATATTAATAAAATTATTGATATTGAATTAGAAAAACTATTGCTGCGTATTAAAAACTTAGGCTATACCCTTAAATTAAGTAAAGCAGCAAAAAACTATATAGCAGATAAAGGGTTCGATAAACAATATGGAGCAAGACCATTAAAAAGAGCAATTCAAAAATATATTGAAGATACGCTTGCCGAAGAAATTATTACATCGAAAATAAACGAAGGTGATAAAATTATGATGGATTTAGACAGCAAAACCAACGAATTAAAAATAAAAATTGAAAAAGCAGAAAATCCTACAGAATCTTAAACCTATTTCTTTTTAAAAAAGGAGTTATCAAAAATATATTTTTTAGATAACTCCTTTTTTTTTATATTCATGCTCGCTATTAACTATAAAATGACAAAAACTACCAATATAGACATTGGCATAGGCCAAGTTAGTATTTACCAAAACTACATGTTGGTGATCATGAACGAAGGGATAACTGTTACAGTAGAATCTAATAAAAAGCTTTTAAGTCTTGCAGAAACCCATTACAAAAACAAAGCTTTTGTATATATAACTAACCGAAAAAACTCTTACGCTGTAGATCCTGCGGTTTATTTTGAAACTAAAAAAATTGAAAACCTAATAGGCTTTGCTGTAGTGTCTTTAAAAGAAATAGCAATTAACAATGCTTTAATAGAAAAACTATTTTTCGACAAACCTTTTGAAATGTTTAAATCTCTAGATAAAGCAATCGCTTGGGCAAATAAACTTATTGAAGAATACCGAAGATAGTAGCATGCTTAAATCTAACTTAAAAGAGATTGAAGCTTTAATACTTCAAGAAATACAAAAAACTGCTCAGCAAATAAAAAGCCTAGAAGTACTTACCAAACCAATATCTCCCGAAAATGCAATTGGTAGAGTGTCGCGAATGGATGCCATTAATAACAAATCGGTAAACGAAGCTGCGTTAAAAAAGCAAA
The DNA here is from genome assembly GCA_049614585.1 of Oceanihabitans sp. Taxonomy (GTDB): domain Bacteria; phylum Bacteroidota; class Bacteroidia; order Flavobacteriales; family Flavobacteriaceae; genus Oceanihabitans. The sequence goes on along the minus strand of JBMZDY010000234.1, from coordinate 2,454 downwards.
AACAAAAATTAAAAAATTTAGAAATTGCTTTATCTAATTTAAACGAACCTTATTTTGGCATTTGTGCAAAATGCAAAAACCAAATACCGTTAGGTAGAATCATGCTAATGCCACAAAGCAGGTTTTGCGTACAATGTGCTAGCTAAATCCCATAATTGTTTAAAAACAATTCTTCAATTTCAATATCTACATCTCTTAAAAACGCAATACTTGCTTCAATATCGTTATGTAATACTCTGTCTTTTTTTACAAACGAAACTTCTTTTCTATAAGATTCTAAAAAAGATTCTAAAAACGGCGATGTTTTTAATGGGTTTCTAAACACAATCGCTTGACTCGCATTCATTAATTCTATAGCAATAACACGCTCTACATTTCTTATTAATTTATAAGCTTGCGTAGCTGCATTGGCTCCCATACTTACATGGTCTTCTTGGCCATTACTAGAAACTATACTATCTACACTTGCAGGAGTTGCCAACTGCTTATTTACACTTACTATACTTGCTGCTGTATATTGCGGAATCATAAAACCAGAATTTAACCCTGGATTATCTACCAAAAAAGCTGGCAATCCTCGTAAACCAGAAACCAATTGAAATACTCTTCGTTCCGAAATATTACCAATTTCTGCCATTGCAATTTTTAAATAATCTAATGCCAATGCTAAGGGTTGCCCATGAAAATTACCACCAGAAATAATCATATCTTCTTCTGGGAAAATATTTGGGTTATCGGTTACCGAATTTATTTCGGTTAAAATTACTTTCTCTACAAAATCTAATGTGTCTTTTGTAGCACCATGCACTTGTGGTACACACCTAAATGAATATGGGTCTTGTACATGCTTTTTTTCTCTAGTTATAATTTCACTTCCTTTTAAAAATTCATTAAAACGTCTTGCAACTTTTAATTGTCCAGGATGTGGTCTAACTTGATGTACTAAATCGTGAAACGGTTCTATTCTTCCATCAAAAGCATCTAGAGATATACTAGCAATAACATCTGCTAAATACGAAGTTTTATGAGACATCAACAATAAATAAACACCATAAGCGCTCATAAATTGGGTGCCGTTTAAAAGTGCTAATCCTTCTTTTGCTTCTAATGCAATAGGTTGCCAATCAAACTTTTTTAGTATAGCACTAGCATTAACCTCTTTATTATTGTGTACTACTTTTCCTTTTCCTATTAATGGTAAAGCTAAATGTGCTAAAGGAGCCAAATCGCCCGAAGCACCTAAAGAACCTTGTGTATAAACAAACGGAAAAACATCGTTATTAAAAAAATCTATTAATCGGTTAACGGTTTCTAATTGCACACCACTGTGGCCATAACTTAAAGACTGTATTTTTAAAAGCAACATTACTTTAACAACACTTTCTGGTACCCGTTCTCCAGTTCCACAAGCATGAGACATGACAAGGTTTTCTTGTAGTTTAGTTAAATCTTTTTTAGATATCTCTACATTATATAAAGAGCCAAACCCAGTATTTATACCATAAAATGGCTTCTCTGCTTCCTTAAGTTTTTTGTTTAAATACTTTTTACATGCAACAATTTTTGTAGTAGCTTCTTTAGAAAGTTTTAGCTTTTTATTGTCTTTAAAAATATTGTAAATAGTAACAATATCTAGTTTTTTTGAAGATATAGAATGGTATGTACTCATGGTGTTATTTTTGCTTAATCAAAAATCTACATTCAAAACAAGTTATGCAAACTATTGTTAATAATTTTTGAAAATGCTTAATTTTCAATTAATTCACTTATTTTTGAAAAAATCTAAAAAACACAAAATGAAAAAATTATTAATAGCACTAGCAGCATTAAGTATAATTGCTTGCAAAGAAAAGACTAAAGACTATGTTACTTTTTCGGGAACAATAACCGATAAAAATAGTGACTCTATAGTGGTTAGAACCAAAACATATTCTAAAACAATAAAAGTAAATGAAGATGGTACTTTTAGCGACACATTAAAAGTTGCTACAGGAATTCATAATTTTTACGATGGTGGCGAAAGCTCTAATATTTACTTAAAAAATGGTTACGATTTAAACTTGACATTAGACACAAAAATGTTTGATGAAACTATAGCTTATACTGGAGTTGGTGAGAAAGTAAATAACTATCTAGCTAAAAAATCTTTATTCGAAGAAACGCTTTTCCCACCAAGCATGTTCGATTTAGAAGAAGCAGACTTTAAAACTACAATTGCAAAATTAAATACCAAACGCAGCGAGTTTTTAAGTAAGTATAAAGATATGGATGCTGCTTTTTATGCAATAGAAAAGGCAGATGTAGATGGTTTTGAAGAAGAAATGCTAGGTTACTATTCTAAAAACCAAAAAGCTGCTGAAGAAAGAGCTGCAAAATTTGCAGACTTTATTGGGAAACCTTCTCCTAATTTTGAAAATTACGAAAACTACAAAGGTGGAACCACTTCATTATCCG
>JBMZDY010000233.1:0-3539 GCA_049614585.1 Oceanihabitans sp. | reverse complement strand
AGGATCGTAAACACGAATTAAATAGCGTCCGCCATCTTTTTCTGGAACATTAATATTGAAGCTTGCTTTACCTTTAGCATCAGTATTAATTTTACTATTCATATATGGTTTATGAAAAGAACTTGAGGTGTATTTTGATAGATTATCGTAAGACGAATTCCACCACCAACGCCATTCAACTTTATAAACTTTTACCTCTAATCCGTTTCTTTTTATAGGCTTTCCTTGGTCGTCTACAACCACAATATCGAAGGTTTGATTTTCGTCTGTATAAAACGAGCCATAAGCTCTTCCTTTAGGCGAACGCAAACCAACAAACGATTTGTAAGGTGCATATTGTTTTGTAAAAGCATCCATAGAAAAATCGCCACCATTTTCAAAAGCACGTACTAAAAATTGTACGTTTAACATACCAGGAGCATTTTGCCCAACGCTTAGTTTGTTTTTAATTTCGGTAAAACCTTCTTCGTTTACATTGCCTTCAAAAACGTTTAGTTCTTCTTGAGAAAACGAGCGCGAAGGATCTCTAAACGTATAGTCTTTAAAATTTTTAAAAGGAGCATATGCATTACTGAATTTCGCTTTAATTTCAGTTTTTACATTTTTTGCAGGTGCTCCATGTAACCAGTTTACATTTAGTGTTCCGTTTAAGGCTTCGCTACCGGAAAGCACTTCATTTTTAAAATCGACTTTAATTTTTAAGCGGTTTGGTTTTACTGTTTCTACTTTTAAACCTTTGTAAAACGTAGCACCACCAACACTAACTTTTGCATTCCAGTTTCCTGTTTTGTTTTCGGTTGAAGTAGGTACTGTAAACGTGTAAAAGTTATTTATGTTTTCGCTTGTAATTTTTTTGTAGGCTAATTTTCCGTTAGGATCTGTAACTTCCATTTTTACTGGATGACCTTTTGGTAGCTTATTGCCATTATCGTCTAAAATAAAGGTAAGATGTAGTGAATCTCCAGGTCGCCAAACGCCACGTTCTCCATAAATGTAACCTTTTAAACCACGTTGTAAATGGTTTCCAGAAACATCGAATTTACTTAGTGATAGTGCTTGACCATCTCGTAACTTTATATAAGTTTTATTTTTGCCTTTGCTTACAATTGCAAAAGAAGCGTGATTGTTGGTTTCTATTTTAGCTAAACCTTCTTGGTCTGTTCTAGTGCTAGAAATTTCCTGTTGTTGGTAGTTGTAAAGCGTTATTTTTGCAGCAGCTTCAACATTAGTATTTAAGATATTTGTAACTGCAAAATAGTAGTTGTTATTTGCTCCTTTTTTTACAATAACGCCAAGGTTTGATGCTAATAAATTTTGTGAAATTTCACGATCTTGGTTGTAGTATGCGTCATGACATGGGTTGTCGCGTTCTCTCCAATTGTAGTTGTAATTTCTGTATCTGTACGTTACATTATCCCAGTATTCTTCTTCTCTGCGGTCTTCGTCTTCTGTGGTACTTTCGCTGTATTCGTCGTAGTAATAATCGTCTTCGTAGTACTCATCTTCATAATAATCATCGTTATTTTCAGAATTTGTAATATTTCTATTTACAGAACAATTGTACAAGGAATATTCTTTCTTGAAACTTACTTCTACGCGATAGATAGCACCTGGATCTACAGTTAGAAATTTAGATAAATCTGCACTGTAGGTTTTCCATTTTCCGTCATTTTCAATACCATCGTTTACTAAGGTAATGGTTTGCTTTGCAATGCGTCTTCCTACTTGTCTAATACTATTATCATTACCTCCTTGAAGATTATTGTCTTGCAAAAACTGAAGTATATTGTCTTGATATATTTTTATAATTTTTAAGTCTACTTTTTTAAGATTTACGGCTTCAAAATTGAATTTTAATTCTCGTGAATTAGGAAGAATAACACCGCTATTTACTAAGCGAACTTGAGGTTTTACTTCCTCGAAAGAAATGGTTTCTGAAAAAGGTGTTTTTAATTTGTAGCCTTCGGTGTTTTTAATACCTTGAAATACATCAACCTGTACGTTTCCTGTGATTTTAGAATCTGGGTATGCTTTTAAAACATTACCATCGACCACGTATTTTGAGTTTTTGATATTTTGAATGGTTACCAATCCATCAAAATTTTGTTGTTTTTTAATAGGGTCGGAAAAATTTATAGAAAGGTACTGTTCTGGGTTCTGTATAACATCTATTTTAGTAATTGTAAAATTATTTTTTCCTGGAATAATTACTGTGTTTTCTCCTGAATTGTCTGCTTTAATGGCTTTTCCGTTCCATTTTACAATAATTTCGCTGTCTTCAATTTTTCGGTTTATACTATCTATTTTAAATTCAAATTGTCTTGATGGTAATCTGTTTTCATTCCATTCAATTTTTAAATCTTTTCCGCTTTGCGAAGCTTCAACTAATTGCTTGGCTTGATCTATTGTAATGTTATCTGCAGATTTTACGACACCTAATAAGTATTGCCATTCTTTGCTATAGGATTGTAACTCGTTAGTAACAATATTAAAGTTTGGTGTTATGGTTTTAAATTGAAATGTATAGTTTGAAAATTCCGATGGAATATCTGGATATATTTCTTTTAATTTTACAGTAACAGAATATTCTGTGTCACTTTCTAAAGCTTCATTTGGTGTAAATGTTAACGCATGTTTGTTAGCAACAGTTAAATTTCCAGAAACGTGAGGTGTAATGCTAATTAAATCGTCTTCAATTATATTATCTATTTCCCAACCTTCGACTTCTTTAGCTAAACTAATTTGAATATTACTTGAGGTAGAAACACGTCCAGAAGTTGTGTAGCTAATATAGTCTCTAAACTTAAAAAGGTTATCGGTTTCGGTTGATTTTTTCTTACAAGACTGTGCCAAGAAGATACAGAGAATCAAGGCAAAAAATGATTTTATTTGCATAGTTGTTGGTTTTAAAAAGTGAATTACAGTGATAAGAAAAATCTGGTAGGAGTATTCTTGTTAATATAATTACGCTCAATTTATTATGTTTAGTCTACGGTCGATTGTTAGATTTTTGTTAAAGTTTTATTTTGAATAGATTTTTACAATTAATTCACCTTTATCGTTCATGCTAGCGCGATACATTCCAGCGGTATTAAAATCCATTACCATATTGCCATTTTTATCTACTGCAATAATACCGCCATTACCACCTAAATTTGGAACCTTTTTTTGTATGACTTCGTTTGCTGCAGCTTCTAGACTTAAGCCTTTGTATTCCATTAGTGCAGAAATATCATGAGCAACCGTTGCGCGAATAAAAAATTCTCCCCAACCAGTTCCGGAAACCGCACACGTTGCATTATTAGCGTAATTTCCTGCGCCAATAATTGGTACATCTCCAACGCGACCATATCGTTTATTTGTCATGCCTCCGGTTGAAGTTCCAGCTGCTAAGTTTCCATTTTTATCTAAGGCAACGCAACCAACAGTTCCAAATTTACTATCTTTAATGTCTGCATCGTAAAAAGCCGATTTGTTTTCAAAAGCATTTTCTTGTTCTTTTTTAATTACTCGTTTTAAAGTTTTAAGTCTGTTTTCAG
>JBMZDY010000232.1:0-3554 GCA_049614585.1 Oceanihabitans sp. | reverse complement strand
CTCGTCTACCTGTTCTTCTGTAATATAATTAAAGCATTCTTCTAAAATATTAGGGTTGTTATCTTTAAAAGAAAAAGTTTTTTTATGTATATAACCGTATTCTGGGTTTTTATTAAAAAACTGTTCTAGATTACTTGTTTGTTTATTTTTACCCAGTATAACTGTAATTCTATAATTTCTTCGAAAAGAAACTCTATACTTTTGAAGTAGAAAATAGATTGCAAATTTAAAAATTGCTATAAGCAAAAACGAAATTGCTACATATTTTACAATGCTAATAGGCTCTATATTAAGCGATTGAAAAATACCAGAAAAAGCAAAACTTACTAAGGCAAAAAATAGCATTTGCCTTAAAATTAAAGTCATTATAGTAGTTTGCTTTGTAAATCTATAAACTTCGTAAAACTTTAAAAGAGTTGTTTGTATAATCCAAGAAGTGATAATAAAAAAAACAAAGTTTAAAGGGTCTATTTCTTTAAAAAAGAAAAACAGTCCTAAACCTAATAGAATAGTTAAATCTATGATATAAGATATTGGTTTTAAATATACAGAGTATTTCCCTTGTTTTATTGTGCTCAAATTATTTCTTTATGTGTTTTGAAAAGTTTTTATGTTCGCTTTTATACAATTCTTCTTTTGAAAGATTTTTAAAGTACTCAAACGTTTTTTGCATTCCTTCTTCTCTATTTACTTTTGGCTCCCAATTTAATACTTTTTTTGCTAAAGTAATGTCTGGTTGTCTTTGCAATGGATCGTCTACTGGAAGCTCTTTAAATGTAATTTTTTGATTGGTGTTGGTTAGCTTAATAATTTCTTTAGCAAAGTCTAAAATAGTAATCTCGTTAGGGTTACCAATATTTATTGGACTTGCATAATCGCTAAACAACAACTTGAATATTCCTTCTACTTGATCGTCTACATAACAAAAGGATCTTGTTTGTAAGCCATCGCCAAAAACAGTAAGGTTTTCGCCTCGTAGAGCTTGCCCTATAAATGCTGGAATTACACGCCCATCATTTAATCGCATTCTTGGTCCATAGGTATTAAATATTCGAACAATACGGGTTTCTAGCCCATGAAACCTATGGTATGCCATTGTAATAGACTCTTGAAAACGTTTTGCTTCGTCGTATACACCTCTTGGGCCAATAGTATTTACATTACCATAATACCCTTCGGTTTGTGGGTGCACTAAAGGATCGCCATAAACCTCGGAAGTAGATGCTATTAATAGTCTAGCATTTTTTGCTTTTGCTAAGCCTAATAAATTATGAGTTCCTAAAGAGCCAACTTTTAAGGTCTGAATAGGGATTTTTAAATAATCTATAGGACTTGCTGGCGATGCAAAATGCAATATATAATCTAATTTACCTGGTACGTGTACAAATTTTGTTACATCGTGGTGGTAAAACTCGAAATTTTCGAGTGGAAACAAATGTGCTATATTATTTAAATCTCCTGTTATTAAATTATCCATACCAATAACATGAAACCCTTCTTTAATAAAGCGATCGCATAAATGCGAACCTAAAAATCCTGCTGCTCCTGTTATTAATACTTTTTTCATATAGTTGCTTTAAAGCGCTGTAATTTATATTTATTGCTATTATTGTCTACCTATAGAACTGTAAGTAAATCCTTCGGCTTTAATATCGCTTGTGTCGTAAAGATTTCTTCCATCAAAAATTATTGGCGCATTTAAATTGCTTTTTAATTTTTCGAAATTTGGTGTTCTAAATATACTCCATTCTGTACAAATTATCAAGGCATCTGCTTGCATTGTAGCTTCGTACATATTGGATGCATATTGCAATTGGTCGCCAAACTTTCTTTTTACGTTTGGCATTGCTTCTGGATCGAAAGTTTTAATTGTTGCTCCTTGTTTTAGTAACTCGTCTATCATGTATAGTGCTGGAGCTTCGCGAATATCGTCTGTTTCTGGTTTAAAAGCAAGTCCCCAAATTGCAAATGTTTTTCCTTTTAAGTTTTGGTTAAATTGCTTTAATATTCTAGGAATTAGTATTTTTTTCTGAATATCGTTTACTTTAATTACTGCATTTAATATATCGAAATTATAGCCATGATCTTTTCCAGATTTGTGTAAGGCTTTAACGTCTTTAGGAAAACAGGATCCTCCATAACCAATTCCTGGAAAAAGAAAACGTTTTCCTATTCTAGAATCTGTTCCCATTCCTACTCGAACTTGGTCTACATCTGCGCCAACTTTTTCGCAAAAATTAGCAATTTCGTTCATAAATGTAATTTTGGTTGCCAGGAAAGAGTTTGCTGCATATTTGGTAAGCTCGGCAGATTTTTCGTCCATTATTAAAATTGGATTTCCAGATCGTACGAATGGTTTGTATAGCTTTTCCATTAATGCTGTTGCACGATCTGAGCTAGAACCTACTACAATTCGTTCTGGTTTTAAAAAATCGTCTACAGCGAAGCCTTCTCTTAAAAATTCTGGATTAGATACTACATCAAACTCTACTGTGGTTTCTTGTGCAATGGTTTGTTGTACTCTTTCTGCTGTACCAACTGGCACTGTACTTTTATCTACTATTACTTTGTAGGATTTTAATAATTTTCCTATGTCTTTGGCAGCTCCTAATACGTAAGAAAGGTCTGCAGAGCCGTCTTCATCTTCTGGTGTTGGTAATGCTAAAAAAACGATGTCTCCATGTTCTAAGCCTTCGGCTAATGAGGTGGAAAAACGCAGTCTGTTTGCTTTTATATTTCTCTCGAAAAGCACATCTAAATGCGGTTCGTAAATAGGTACAACACCATTTTGCATTTGTTTTACCTTTTCTTCATTAATATCTATACAAAGAACTTCGTTACCTGTTTCTGCTAGGCAAGTTCCTGTTACTAAGCCAACATATCCTGTGCCTATTACTGCTATTTTCATATATTACTATTATAAAACAAAATTAAGAAAGTTATTAGAATTATTTGTGGTAATTTTTAGATTGTATAATTTAAAGGCTAGCTTTGTTTTTTAAACTTTTCTTTTAATACTAAAAGGATGAATTTAGTATTTCCTATTAAATATCTTTTCCACATTCGTTTTGGTTCTTGTGCAAATCTATAAAACCATTCTAATCCTGCGTTTTGCATCCATAAAGGTGCTCTTTTTACTAAACCTGAAACGACATCGAAACTACCGCCTACTCCCATAATAAAGTTTACTTTACTTAAGATTGCTTTATTTTGATGTAAAAAGTTCTCTTTTGTTGGGGAGCTTATTGCTACAAATAAAATATTTGCACCACTGTTTGCGATTTGTGATGCAATTTTTTGTTCGTCTTCTTTTTTAAAATACCCATTACGGTAACCTGCAATTATATTTGCGGAGTACTTATTTGTATAAGTGTCTACTACTTTTTTTACTACGTTCTCTTTAGCACCAAAAAAGAAAATTTTATGGTTTTTTTTATGCGCTAATTCTACAAGATTAGTCATTAAATCGATACCTGCAACTCTTTCTTTTAAAGGTTTCTTTAATATTTTGGAAGCCCAAACCACGGCTTGACCATCTGCATTTATTAAATCGC
>JBMZDY010000231.1:0-3600 GCA_049614585.1 Oceanihabitans sp. | reverse complement strand
GGAAACGAATACAGTAATAAAACTATAAAACAAAACCTTATAGATGGCTTAAGTAAAAAAGAGTTTATTCTTTCTAAATTTTATACAATTGTATTCTTTTCGCTAGTAGCAACTGTATTAATTGCTGTAGCTTCTTTTTGTATTGGTATGTATTATTCTAGTTATACCGAAGCAAGTATTATATTTAGAGAGACCAACTTTTTAATTGCTTATTTTTTAAAATTAGTAGCTTTTTTTAGTTTGTGTTTGTTTTTTGGCATGCTAGTAAAACGCTCTGCTTTTGCACTTGCTTTCTTATTTATATTATACATTTTAGAATGGATTATACTTGGGTTAATTACCTGGAAAAGTAACTTTGAATTAGCAGAAAAAATTCAGAATTTCTTTCCATTAAAATCCATGTATAAGCTTATAGACCAGCCTTTTCAGCGTGTAATGATTACTAAATTTCCAGACAAAGGGGAGCTTACTTACGATTACGCAGTACATGGAAGTGAGATGTTAATTGTTATTTTTTGGATAGTATTATTCATCTTTTTATCGTATAGATTGCTAAAACAGCGAGATTTATAATATCTTTGTTTGCTATTGCTATATGAAAAATGAAAAAATTAGTTTACTTATTACTACTTACCCTTTCTGTGTCCTATGCCCAAGACCAAGCTTCTAATTGGTATTTTGGAGAGAATGCTGGAATACAATTTAATGTATTATCTGGTGATGTCACAGTACTAACAGATGGACAATTAAATACTCGAGAAGGTTGCTCTTCTATTTCAGACGAGGATGGAAATTTATTATTCTATACCGACGGTTCTACGGTTTATAATAAAAACCACGGCATAATGAGTAATGGCGAAAATTTATATGGTGATGAGTCAAGTACGCAATCGGCTATTGTAGTTCCAAAACCAGACGACATAAACACCTATTATATTTTTACAGTAGACAATGCTATTAACGGATCGAACTATGGATTAAATTTCTCTATTGTAGATATGACGCTTGATAGTGGTTTAGGAGGAGTAACTATAAAAAACAATAGGTTACTAGATAAGTGTTCCGAAAAAATTACAGCTGTATTAAAAGACTGTCAAGATGCCTCTATTTGGTTAATTGCTTTTGCAGATGTTAACGGAAATTCCGATAACTTTAATACCTATCATGCCTTCGAAATTACTACTGCTGGAGTAAATCATAATTCTGTTAAATCTACTTTTGGTATCGATGTTACCGATGCTCGTGGTTATTTAAAAGCATCGCCAGACGGAACAAAGCTTGCTAGTGCTAATGTTACTAGTGGTATGTATTTATACGATTTTAATACCAATAATGGCTACGTGAGCAACCAGGTAACCATGACAATAAATGGGCCTAACAGCTATGCCTATGGTATAGAATTTTCACCAAGTAACCAATATTTATATATACACTCGTATAACGATGCAAATGGAGGGCCGTTTACAAATACTTCTACCCTTTCACAATTCGATTTATTTGCACCAGACTTAATGGCATCGCAAGTTGTATTAGATAACAGAGGATTATATCGTGGTGGTTTACAATTGGGTCCTAACGGAAAAATATATCGTTCTTTAAGCGAATCTTATAATGCAGGAATTCCTTATTTAGGTGTTATTAATAACCCTAATGCAGCTGGGTTAGCTGCAAACTACGTACATCAAGGCGTAGATTTAAACGGCGTAAATTCTACACAAGGGTTACCGCCTTTTATAACTTCCTTTTTTAATCAGAAAATTGATATTATACAAAACGGAACCGATACAACCTATTTACCTTTATGTGATGGAGATGCCTATACATTAATGGCAGATAATATTCCAGGAGCTGATTATACATGGTATCAAGATGGCGCTTTATTAGCAAGCGAAACCAGTTACAATTTAGTGGTTAACCAAAGCGGTACATACGAGGTAATTATTGATTTACCTGGTGGAAATTGCGAAGTTCTTGAGGGAAAAGCTATAGTAGAATATTTTACAAACCCATCGGTAACCAATACTACGCTTATACAATGTGATGAAGATAATGTAAACGATGGTCTTACGGTATTTAATTTACAAGAAGCAGACGAAAGTTTAACCAATTCGAACCCCGATTTACAAGTTGCATATTACACAAACCAAGCAGATGCACAAAGTAACACGAACCCCATAACCAATTTAGCGTTTGCTAATACGGCCAATCCGCAAAAAATTTATGCTTCTATTACTAGTATAGCAGCAGGCTGTTCTGCAGTTGCAGATGTAAATTTACAAGTAAGTACCACCCATTCTAATAATACCTCTTTATTAGTATGTGATGACGATGGTACAGAAGATGGTTTCTACGAGTTTGACCTTAGCTCTACTAATGCAGATATATTGCAAGGCTTACCAGCAGGATTAAATGTATTTTATTACGAAACCTATATGGATGCCTTATTAGAAGAAAATGCAGTAAATAATATATACACTAATACGCAAGCTTTTAACCAAACCATTTATGCAAGAGTAGAAAATATGAACGACTGCTATGGTATAAGTGAAATTGCAATTTCTGTTCATGCGGCACCTCAGTTTAATGAAAACAATACAATTTATTATTGCTTAAATACACACCCAGAAACTATTGCTTTACAAAGTGGTGTTATTGGAAACCCGAACACGTACACCTATAGTTGGTCTACAGGAGCTACTACGCAAGAAATTCAAATAAATGAAACTGGGGATTATACAGTAGAAGTTACCGATACTTTTGGTTGTACCAATAGCAACACTATTACTGTAGAGGCATCTAATATAGCAACTATAGACAGTATAGAGATTGAAGATGCATCAACCGAAAACACAGTAACCGTAATGGTATCTGGAGAAGGAACTTACGAGTATGCTTTATACAATCAAGCTGGTCCTTATCGCTTTTTTCAAACCAGTAATATATTTACTCAAGTTGCTCCTGGCGGAATTTATACCGTTGTTGTTCGTGATGTAAAAAATAATTGTGGTATTGTAGAACAAACCATTTCGGTAATTGGCTTTCCAAAGTTTTTTACACCAAATGACGATGGCACAAACGACTATTGGCAAGTTTATGGTGTTTCCGAAATTTTTCAACCTAGTTCTAAAATCAAAATATTTGACCGTTACGGAAAACTTATTAAAGAGATAAGTCCTACTGGCAAAGGATGGGACGGAACTATTAATGGTGAAAAATTACCGGTTTCCGATTATTGGTTTGCTGTAACATTGCAAGACGGTAGAGAGTATTTTAATCATTTCACTTTAAAACGATAAATTTAAATTACTTACTTTTATATAGAATTCTATATAAATGCAACGTAACCTATTTATTCTTTTTTTATTCTTTTTAGTTACACCTATTACGGCTCAAGAAATTACCCTATTTCAACAGTTTAACGGCCATTACGACTATACAGCAATTGGTAACACTCTAAATCCAGGTGAAAATAATTTAAATACTTTTTGTCAAATTTTACCTGCTTCGCAAGCTAACTTGCAATTGCCAGCTAATGCAACTATAAAAGAAGCGTATTTGTTTTGGGCAGGATCTGGAAATGGCGATCTAGAGGTTTCTTTA
>JBMZDY010000230.1:0-3608 GCA_049614585.1 Oceanihabitans sp. | reverse complement strand
CAATTAATGACGATCTTGATGAAGATGATATGGATTTAATGGAAAATAAAATATGGAAAACGGCAAAGCAAGATTCGGCAGCAATACAAAGCTATTATCAAGCAAATAAGCAAAACTATTATTTTAACCCAAGAGTAGATGCTCTAGTTGCAGCATCAGCAAAAAAGAAAGATATTAAAGCGGTAGCTTCATTATTAAAAAAAGGAAAAACCGAAGGCGAAATAAAAAAAGCATTAAATACCGAAAGCGAAATAAAAGTTATATTTACCTCAGGTTTAATGGATGCAAACCATCAAGCATTACCAAAAAACATTCCCTTTAAAAAAGGACTTTCAAAAATAACCAAGCATAACGATGGGTTTGTAATTGTACAAATAAAAGAAGTATTGCCAAAAACCTATCAAACTTTCGAAGAAGCTAAAGGGAAAGTGATTAGCGGATTTCAAGATCAGAAAGAAAAAAAATGGTTGCAAGAATTGCAAAACAAATATAACATTTCAATAAACAAAGACGTTTTAAAAGCAATAAAAGCAAAACTAAATTAATTCAATATTTGAAACATCAAGTATACATATTAAGCTTATTAGCAATGCTATTAGTTTCTTGTAGCTTTTTTAAAAAAGAAGAAAACAAGAAAGCAATAGCTAGAGTAGGCGACACCTATTTATATCAAGAAGATATTAGCGATATACTAGAAGTTGCAGTAACCAAAGAAGATAGTATAGTTATTACAAATAACTATATAAATAAATGGGCAAACCAACAACTGTTATTACAAGGTGCTTTGGTAAATTTAAGCGAAGAAAAACAAGAACATTTTCAAAACTTAGTAGAGCAATATAAAAACGATTTATATACAAACTCGTATTTAGAAGCTTTAGTACACAAAAATCTAGATACAATAGTAACCAAAAGTGAAGCAGAAAAATATTATAATGCCAATATAGAAGCATTTAAATTAAACGAAGAGTTAATAAAATTCCGGTACATTTATTTAAGCAATAAAATGCAAGATAAGCATGCTATAGAGATTGCTAAAAAATTTAGAAGGTTTGATAGTATCGATAAAAAACAATTAGACTCTATGTCTATTCAGTTTAAAACCTACTCTTTAAACGACTCCATCTGGATAAAATACAACCAAGTAGTAGCAAAAATACCAGTAATAAACGCAGATAATAAAGACCAACTGTTAAAAAAATCTAATTTTGTACAGCTCAAAGATTCATTAGGTTTATATTTGATGCAAATTAACGATGTACTATTACAAAATAACATAGCACCTTTAGAATATGTTATGCCAACCATAGAGCAAATCGTTATCAATAAAAGAAAATTAGAAAAAATTAAAGAATTAGAAAAGGATATTACCAAAGATGCAATTACAAACAAACAATTTGAAATTTACAAATAACTGGAAACAGGTTATAATATTAAGTTTACTGGTATTAATTACCAGTACAATTACAGCACAAGAAATTATAAAAGACCAAGTAAAAGAAGAAACGGTAAAAGATAGTGTAAAGCCATTTCAAGTAACAAAAGTAGATGGTGTCGCTGCAGTAGTAGGCGAGCACATTATTTTAGATTCCGATTTAGACAAAGCGATATTACAAATGAAAGCACAAGGCATCTCTACCGACGATGTGCCTCGTTGCCAATTATTTGGAACCTTACTAGAAAGTAAATTATATGCACATCATGCTGTACAGGATAGTATCGAAGTTTCCGATGCCGAAATTCGCTCAAGTGTAGACTACCAGATACAACAGTTTTTAGGGCAAACAGGAGGCGATATGAAAAAGCTTTTAGAGTTTTATAATAAAAAAGACGAAAAGAGCTTTAGAACAGAAATGTACGAAATCAATAAAAGCAACGAGTTAGCAAGTCGTATGCAAAAAAAGATTATCGATGAAGTAGAAATTACGCCAGAAGAAGTTCGTCAGTTTTTTAATAAAATACCAGTCGAAGACAGGCCACAATTTGGAACCGAATTAAAAGTGTCGCAAATTGTAATAGAACCTAAAGTATCAGAAGAAGAAAAGCAAAGAGTAATAGATAAACTTAAAGGCTTTAAAGCAGATGTTTTAGAAAACGGAGCAAGTTTTAGATCTAAAGTAGTATTATATACAGACGATAAAGCATCGGTAGCAAAAGGAGGACTTTATACTTTAAACCGAAAAAACCCTAGAATGGTAAAAGAGTTTAGAGAAACAACTTTTTCACTAGAAGAAGGAGAAATCTCAGAACCATTTGAAACCGAATATGGTTACCATATTATATATTTAGAAAAAATAAGAGGGCAGGAGTACGATGTGCGTCATATATTATTAATGCCTAAAGTTTCTGAAGCTGCTATAACCGAAGCAAAAGAAAAATTAGAAAATATTCGCGAGCAAATAGTAGCAGGAAATATATCTTTTGAAGATGCAGCAAGAGAGTCTAGCGACGAAAAAGAAACAAGAAGTGAAGGCGGATTTTTAATAAACCCAGCAACACAAGATTATAATTTTGAACTAACCAAAATCGATACCGAATTATACACGCAAATTCAAGATTTAAAAGAAAACGAAGGTAGTTTAATACAAACCGAAAGAGGATCTACAGGAAATGTGAAATTTAAAATACTTCGTGTTACCGATAGAATAGACGAGCACGAAGCAAATTATTCGCGCGACTACTTAAAAATAAAAGAATTAGCTTTAAACGAAAAAAAATATAAAGCAATAGAAAAGTGGCAAGACGAAAAAATTATGGATACCTATATTAAAATAAATGGGGAATATAGAGATTGCGATTTTTCTAGTAACTGGTTAAAAAAATAACATGTCAGACGTAGCAGCTGTAGAACAATTTGTAAAAAAATATAAAGATTTAAAACAAGAAATTGCTAAAATAATAATAGGGCAAGAAGATGTGGTAAACCAAATTCTTATCTCTGTTTTTTCTGGTGGTCACGCATTACTAATTGGCGTTCCTGGATTAGCAAAAACCTTGATGGTGAATACCATCTCGCAAGCATTAGGCCTAGATTTTAAACGCATACAGTTTACGCCAGATTTAATGCCAAGCGATATACTAGGAAGTGAAATACTAGACGAAAACAGGCAATTTAAATTTATTAAAGGACCAATTTTTGCTAATATTATTTTGGCCGACGAAATTAACCGTACACCACCAAAAACACAAGCCGCTTTATTAGAAGCAATGCAAGAAAGAGCAGTTACAGTTGCAGGACATCATTACAAATTAAGCATGCCATACTTTGTATTGGCAACTCAAAATCCAATAGAACAAGAAGGTACTTACCCTTTACCAGAAGCACAATTAGATAGGTTTATGTTTGCTATTAATCTAGATTATCCTTCTTTTCAAGAAGAAGTGCAAGTAGTAAAAGCAACAACTACAGATACTACAAAACAAGTAAACGCATTATTTACAGCTCAAGAAATTATAGATTTTCAACAACTTATTCGCCGAATTCCTGTAGCAGATAATGTTATTGAATATGCAGTTACAATGGTAGGTAAAACTAGGCCAAATAGCGATGCGGCAAGTACTTTGGTTAAGCAATATATAGACTGGGGAGCTGGACCAAGAGCATCTCA
>JBMZDY010000229.1:0-3617 GCA_049614585.1 Oceanihabitans sp. | reverse complement strand
TTATGCATAATTATATTTTTTTTAGAACAATATTACTTTGCAATAATTAATTTCGTTCCGGGTTTTAAATTAGTACCACTAATATCGTTCCAATCTTTAATATTGTCTACAGAAACTCCTGGAAATTTTTGAGATATACTCCAAAGCGAATCGCCACTTTTTACGGTATAGGTTTTAGAATTTGCTGTAACCTTTGTAGCAGTACGGTTTTTAGAAGTTTTTTTGGTTACTGCTGGTTTTCTAGGATAGATGGTTAAGCGCTGTCCGATTTTTAAATTATTACTACGCAATCCGTTCCATTTTTTAAGCTGGCTAACACGAACACCAAATTTTCTTGCTATTTTTCCTAAATAATCGCCACTTTTTACTCGGTAACGTATTTTACTATCTGCTTCTAAAAACTGTGGTAATGGTTTTTCTCGTTTATCGAATTCTGCTTTAGCTAATGCATATATAGTAGTTTCGTTATTAACAAAAACACCTACTTTATCTCTTGGTAAACGCAAGGTGTAATTTTCGTTTTTTATAAACGGAATGATATCTAATTTATACGAAGGATTTAAAAACTGAAGCGTTTCCATTTTAACACCTGTAGCTTCGCTAACTTGATCTAAGGTTATCATTTGCTTCACTTGTATGGTGTCTGTTTCAATGTACTGAAATTGTGGCTTTATAGGTTTAAAACCATGTTCTTTAGCAAATTCAAAAATATACATGGTTGCTAAAAAGGCAGGCACATAACCAGCGGTTTCTCGTGGTAAATTGTGACGAATATTCCAATAGTTTTTATATCCACCAGAGCGTCGTATTGCTTTTCCAACATTTCCTGGGCCAGAATTATAGGCTGCTAATGCTAAATCCCAATCGCCAAAAATACTGTATAATTTGGCTAAGTATTTAGACGCAGCTTCTGTTGCTTTTATTGGGTCGCTTCGCTCGTCTACATACGAGCTTACATTTAATCCATATTGCTTTCCAGTTGCAAACATAAATTGCCACAAACCAGTAGCACCTACTCTAGATCGCGCTCTTGGTTTTAAAGCAGATTCTACAATTGCAAGATATTTCATTTCTAACGGAATGTTATAATTGTCTAATTCGCGCTCGAACATAGGAAAATAATAATGGCTTAATCCCATTAGTTTTTCAAAAGATTTTCTTCTGTTTTTTAAAAAAGATTTAATGACACTCTCTAACGAAGGATTGTATTCTACATTAAAAGGAGTTCTAGAATTAAGCTCTGCAAGCCTTGCTTTTAATGTATCTGTAGGCAATTCGGGATAAGAAACTTTTTTGTAATTTAACTCTGTTACAGTTCTATATATGGTATCGAATAATGTGTTACTATATAATTCTTCTAACCACTTTTGGTCTAGTTTTGAAGCTAACTCGTTGTCGTTATATGCTCCTGGTTTTTCTATTGCCGCAATAGCTTTTATTTGCTTTCGGTAATATGCTTGCCCATCTATAACCGTGTCTATAACATAGGTTTCTCCCTTTTTAAGTTCTTGCTCGGTTAGCATTTTGGTTTGGTTTGCAACTGCTAAACTATCTTGTGCATTTATGGATGCAAGACTTAAGAAAAAAAAGAAAAATAACGTTTTACGCATGTACATGATTATATTATTAATATACTTTAAACGAGAAAGCAACCAAAATCGTGTTTTATATTTCTAAAATAAAAAACAAAAGTGCTTAATCTTCTAAAATTGCAGCAATTCCAGGAAGTGTTTTCCCTTCTAAACTCTCTAACATTGCTCCACCACCTGTACTTACATAACTTACTTTGTTATCAAAACCAAATTGTTTTACAGCTGCTACCGAATCGCCTCCTCCTACTAGAGAAAATGCTCCTTTTTTAGTTGCATTAGCGATTGCATGACCTAGAGCAATAGTTCCTTTTGCAAAGTTTTCCATTTCAAAAACTCCTAGTGGTCCATTCCATAAAATAGTTTTCGATTTTGCTATTACTCTTGCAAAATCGGCTTCGGTATTTGGTCCAACATCTAAGGCCATCCAGTTATCTGGGATTTCGTTTACTGGACATGTATTGGTTTGTGCATCATTACTAAATGCATTAGCTATAATAGCATCAGATGGTAAATGCACTTCTACATTTTTATTTTTTGCTTTTTCTAATATTTCTAAAGCAAGTTCCATTTTGTCTTCTTCTACTAAGGAGTTTCCTATTTTTCCGCCTTGTGCTTTAATAAATGTAAAAGTCATTCCGCCTCCTATAATTAGGTGGTCTATTTTATCGAGAATATTATCTATAATTGTAATTTTGGAAGACACTTTTGCACCTCCTAGAATTGCAGTTACTGGTTTTTCTCCAGTTTGCATAACCTTATTAATGCTTTCTATTTCTTGAGCTAATAAGTTTCCAAAACATTTTTTTTTAGAAAAAAATTGCGCTACTATTGTGGTAGAAGCGTGTGCGCGATGCGCTGTACCAAAAGCATCGTTTATATAGATATCGCCAAGTTTAGATAATGCTTCGGCAAAGTTTTTATCCCCTGTTTTTTCTTCTTCGTGAAAACGTAAATTTTCTAGTAATAAAATTTCTCCTGGCTTTAAATTATTTGCTGCCGCTGTTGCTTCATCGCCAACACAATTAGATACAAACTTGGTTTCTACACCTATAATGTCTTCTATAGTATTTGCTATATGCTTTAAAGAAAAGGCCTCTTGAACGCCTTTAGGTCTACCCAAATGCGACATAAGCACACAGCTGCCACCATCTTCTAATACCTTTATTATTGTAGGTTTTGCGGCTTGAATTCTTGTAGAGTCTGTAACTTCAAAATCTGAGTTTAAAGGAACATTAAAATCTACTCTAATTAATGCTTTTTGGTTTTTAAAATTAAAGTCGTTAAGAGTTTTCATTTTTACTTTTAGATTTATTAAAAAGCAAAAATACCCTTTGAAAATTAAAATACGTTGAAAATTTAATAATTTTTAAAAGTTCACTTTATAAACCCAAATACCCTCGAAGTAAGCCTCTTGATTTGCAATTTTTCTTTCCTGAAATGCTAAGTAAGGATCTTTTGAGTTAAATATAGAAACATAATGCCAATTGTTTTTAGGGTTAATAAACACAATCGTTTTGTAACCTTTATTCTTTAAAAATAAATCCCATTTAATGGCTAATTTGTGATCGGAAAAAACATTGGTTATTACATAAAAACCTGGTTCTAAATTAGGGATTGTTAATCCTTTATTTCGTTTTAATCTTGCTATAGATTTTTCATCATCTGCAGTAATATTCTTGTAATTATTTGCTGAAGAATTATTTAGTACTTGTTTAGTGTCACTATTTTGCTTGCCTTTTGGTGTTGCTGTTACTACTTCTGTTTTTGCTTTTGCTACAGTATTTGTTGCATTATTTGCTACTACTTCTGCTTTGTTAACTGCATTTTGTTTGTCTGTAGCTTTAGCGTTTTTAGAATTTAAATTTTCATCGTTTCCTTTTCCTAAAACAACTGCATCTGCTTGTTCTGCTTTTGCATTCGTTTTGTTTAATACTTGGTCTGTATTGCTATTTTGTTTGCCTTTTGGTGTAGCTGTTACTACTTCTGTTTTTGCTTTTGCTACAGTATTTGTTGCATTATTTGCTA
>JBMZDY010000228.1:0-3636 GCA_049614585.1 Oceanihabitans sp. | reverse complement strand
TAACAATAGCATTGCAAGCTTTGTTTTTAGGGAATATAAAAAACGCATGTGCATTATTTAATTTTTAAAAGCAATTCCCTTTTGCTTTTGTTTTTCACCAACATAGCTGTATTCAAAAGTGTAAGAGCTATCGGTAGTGGTTAGTATTTTTAAATGTACATCTTTACGGGCTGCTCTGTTTTTAGGATTAATAGTTTTAAATATCATTTCGCAATTATTTATCCAGCGTACTTGAGCAGAATCTATTTTACCATTATAATTTTCTATTTGTAATTTTTCGGTTCTAGAAAATGTAGAGGTATATAAAGTATTATCTATAGTGACTTCGCTATAAAAACTTCCGGTTTTAAAATCGGTACAATCTCTAGTTACAGAATGACAACCAACCAAACAAATACAAACAATACAGAATAGACAATATTTCATTTAAATAGATTTTGTGTAAAATTAAAAAGAAAAATAAAATATACCGAAGTTAATATGCTTAAATACAACTTTCTTGAGAATTGCATATTTAACAATGTGTATTTGTTTTTTACGAATTCTCGAAATTTTGAAAACTTCCATCGGTAAAGAAAATTACAATTCTATCTATAGATTTATTAGAAGCTGTTTTTGGTAATGCATATTCTTTTAATGGAGCTTGTCTTGAAATAGGAGTGTTTTTATTCTCTATATGCAAATCTGCTTCCGGTTTTAAAATTGCAGTATTAGCAGATTCGTTAATAGAATGTTCTTTTTTAGGAAATTCACCTTTTCCATTTAGCAACCAATATAATTCTACTTCCGGAAAATGGGAGAGTACTTTCATTACAAAATCTAAACTTGGTTTATTTCTTCCAGAAAGTATGTGCGAAATACTGGATCGTTGTACGCCTATTTTTTCGGCAAAAGAAGCAGCACTTTCTCCGTGATAAGAGATTACTTTTTGCAATCTTTTTACAAATTCTTGGTTGTTTAACATTGTGAACACTAGGTTTGGTAAATACTAGGTTACAAATGTAACATAATTCATTTAAACAACGAAAAAATACTTTAAATACTTCAATTTACATTAAATATATACATTACATAAAAACATCTAACTGACTGAAAATGAGATTATAAAGATTATTATGTAAAATATTATTATTTTACAAACCTAAACACCTGTGTTTCTGCTGTATACTGTTTACTTGTGTAACACATTTTAGTTAATTACCATGTTTACAATTGTAAATTATTGATTGTTTACCTTTGTAACACTAAATTAATATCATGCTTTTAAAAACATTAAAACAATTGTTAGTTTTACATAAAGAAACTAGTCTTAAAAATCGATATATACATAGCAAATCCATTTTACCATATTTGCATAATAAATGTATAATTTGCCGTGTAGCGGAAATTGGGGAATCGGTAAATGGCGAAAAAATAAATAGTATTACAATTGGTACTGGACCAAAAAAAGTACTTATGTGGTCGCAAATGCATGGCAACGAAAGCACCAGTACGAAAGCAATTTTCGATTTATTAAACACTTTACAAGCAAAAAACAGTGTTGCTGCTTCTATATTAGAAGCCTGTACCATTAAAATAATACCTATTCTAAACCCAGATGGTGCCTTAGCTTACACGCGCTTAAATGCTAACCAAGTAGATTTAAACCGCGATGCGCAAGAGCTAACACAGCCCGAAACCAAAGCATTAATAGACTGTTACAAGAGTTTTAAGCCGCACTTTTGCTATAATTTACATGGCCAACGAACCATTTTTAGTGCCGGAAACAATAACAAAACGGCTTCCGTTTCGTTTTTAGCGCCAGCACAAGATAAAGCTTGTACTATTACAAAAAACAGAAAACAAGCAATGGAGCTTATTGCGGCAATGTATGCTGTATTGCAAAAACAAATACCAAATCAAGTAGCAGTATACGACGATACCTTTAATATAAACTGTGTAGGTGATACTTTTCAGCATTTTGGCGTTCCTACCATGCTTTTTGAAGCAGGACACGTGCATAACGATTACAATAGGGAAATGGTTCGCGAATACATATACCAGTCTTTAGTAGTTTCGTTATCTTACATTGCTAATAAACAAGTAACAGGAGCTGGTTATAAGCCTTATTTAAAGATTCCTGAGAATAAAAAGTGTTTTTTCGATATCATTATAAGAAATGCAAAAGTTGCTGGTAATATAGTAGATGTGGCTGTACAGTATGAAGAGCAATTAAAAGACGGTAAAATTGATTTTGTGCCAAAAATAGCACGAATGGAGTTGCTTTCTAATTATTTTGCGCATAAAACGATACAGGCACATGAGTATGAGGTGGTTAATAAACAAGGCGAGGAATTAGTAATTAACCAAACGCTTAATTACTTGCTTATTAATAATGAAGAATATTCATTAAAATTGCGTTAAAGCTTGTGTTTAATAGAAATAATTCAAAGAAAATGTATTATTTTTGAAAAAAATTTCACAAAACACATAAATGGCTAAATTTAAATTAGACGAAATCGATCATCAGATATTAGAAATGTTGATTGAAAACACCAGAATTCCTTTTACAGATATTGCTAAAAAATTATTAATATCTGCTGGTACAGTGCACGTACGTGTAAAGAAGATGGAAGACGCAGGAATTATTAAAGGATCCTCTTTAACTTTAGATTACAAAAAACTAGGCTATTCGTTTATAGCTTACGTTGGTGTATTCTTAAAAAACACTTCGCAAACTAAGTTTGTATTAGAAAGAATAAACAACATACCTTTTGTAACTGTTGCGCATATTACAACAGGAAAATTCAATATATTTTGCAAAATTAGAGCTAGAAACACCGAGCATGCAAAAGATGTAATCTTTATGTTAGACGATATTGAAGGTATTTATAGAACAGAAACGATGATTTCTTTAGAAGAAAGTATTAACGACAAAAAACGTTTAATGCACTCTATTTTTAACGAATTATAATAAAATACTACAAACAGAGGCTTATTAATTAGAGGAAACTACTAAATAATAAGCCTTTTTTTATTTAAAAACCTTTACAATGAAAGTAAGCGACCTACAAACAGATGAATACCATTCTTATTACAAAAACTATATAAACAAAGCTGGGAGTTTAGATTTAATGGAAAGTCTGGCGGAAGGTTTTTTGGAAACAAAAGCTTTTTTTGAAGCGATACCAGAAAAAAAATACGATTTTGCTTACCAAGAAGGAAAATGGACCATTAAAGAATTACTGCAACACCTTATAGATACCGAGCGGGTTTTTGCGTATCGTGCATTGCGTTTTGCTAGGGAAGACCAAGCAGAATTACCTGGTTACGATGAAAATAGTTTTGCAGCAAACAGCAATGCAAACAAAAGAACAAAAGCTTCTTTGATACAAGAGTATATTAATTTACGTAAATCTTCAATAGATTTGTTTGCAACCTTTACCAACAAAATGTTATTACAAAAAGGCATAGCAAGTAATGGTAACCTTTCGGTAAGAGCTATTGGGTTTATTTTTGTAGGCCACGAAAACCATCATATAGAAGTAATTAAGGAGCGTTACTTATAGTTATTCTTCTTCATTAAATAGTTCAACATCTAGGTCTTTATTTACTACAATATGCCCAGATTCATTTAGTTCTAAATTGTCGTTTGCA
>JBMZDY010000227.1:0-3640 GCA_049614585.1 Oceanihabitans sp. | reverse complement strand
AGTTCATTATATTTGTCAAAAGAAATCAGCTAAATGAGTACATTATTTGAAGATACAAAAACTGCTTTTGCATTAAAATCAGATGCAGAATTGGAGCGAGCCTACTTTTTATTTAAAATGATATCACACCAACCATTGGTTAGAATTGGTACTGCAGCTACAAACTTTGCGTTAAAGGCTAATTTACCAATTGAGGGCTTGATACGCTCTACTGTTTTCGATCATTTTTGTGGTGGTGTAAACGAGGAGGATTGTATTCCGGTAATCGAAAACATGTATAAAAAAGGTGTGAGTTCTGTTTTAGATTACTCGGTAGAAGGAAAAGAAAATGAAGCTGAGTTTGATGCAGCAATGAAAAAGGTGTTAAAAATTATAGATTTTGCGCACGAAAAAGAGGCTATGCCAATTGCGGTATTTAAACCTACTGGTTTTGGTAGATTTTATTTGTATGAAAAAAAAGGAGCAGGAATTGCTTTTACAGCAGCTGAAACAGAAGAATGGGAAAGAGTAGTTGCACGATTTGATACAGTTTGTAAACATGCAAAAAAGAACGACGTAGAAGTGCTTATAGATGGTGAAGAAAGCTGGATGCAAGATGCAGCAGATGCACTTTGCGAAGATATGATGCGTTTGTATAATACAGAAAAACCTATTGTTTACAATACTTTACAAACCTATCGTTGGGATAGACTAGATTATTTAAAAGCATTACATAAGCGTGCTAAAAACGATAAATTTAAAGTTGGCTTTAAAATAGTACGTGGTGCTTATATGGAAAAAGAGCGTGAACGTGCTCAAGAAAAAGGATATGCTTCGCCAATTTGTAAAGATAAAGAGGCTACCGATGCGCTTTTTAACGATTCGCTTACTTATATATTAAATAACTTAAACGATATCGCACTATTTATTGGTACACATAATGAAGCTAGCTGTTACTTAGCAATGCAACTTATGGAAGAGTTAAAAATTAATAAAGCAGATAATAGTGTTTGGTTTGGGCAACTTTATGGCATGAGCGATCATATTAGCTATAACTTAGCGCATTTAGGATATAATGTAGCCAAGTACATACCATTTGGTCCTGTAAAAGACGTTATGCCTTATTTAATACGTCGTGCAGAAGAAAATACATCTGTAGCTGGACAAACCGGAAGAGAGCTTACATTATTAAGCAAAGAAAAGAAAAGAAGAAAATAAAAATCACCCTTTTATAAGCGCAAAAAAGGTTTGCAGTATTATTTTAAGGTCTACAATTAAATTGTGACTTGCAACATACTGTTTATTAAGTTTAAGTTTTTCTGGTAAAATGGTGTTTAAATAATAAGCCTCCGGGTTGGACGCTTTTTTAAGTAATTCTACTTCATTTTTAAATTTAATGGAAGCAAAACTAGTAATCCCTGGTTTTATATTAAATACAGATATATCTTCTTTTGTATAATAGTTTACATAATGTTGCAACTCTGGTCTAGGGCCAACAATACTCATGTTTCCTAGTAATACATTAAAAAACTGTGGTATTTCGTCTAGTTTATATTTTCTTAAAAAGTAGCCAACTTTTGTGATTCTTGAATCGGAGTTTCCAATAGTAAGTAATCCGTTTTTTTCAGATCCTACTTGCATGGTTTTAAACTTAAATATGGTAAACTCTTTTTGGTTTTTACCTACTCGTTTCTGTTTGTAAAAAACTTTTCCTTTATCTATTGTTTTAATTAATAATGCAATAATTACAATAATAGGAGAGCAGAATAGCAATGCTATACTCGCAAAACAAATATCGAAAATGCGTTTTATTGTTAATTTCAATTTAAGTTTTCTAGTTTAAGAATTGTTGCAATACTATCGCAATTTTTTACCGTTAAGCCAATGTGCTTGCTATTAATTTTTCCTTCTAAAAAGTATAAACCACAAGGTTTTTTTCTGGTATCGCTTTTAGAAAAATCGACATCTCCTTTAAGAAATATATAATTAATTTCTGTCGTGTCAAGTTTTTTAATTTGAATTGCATTGGCTATTTCTGGGCTGTAAACAACCTTTTTTGTTCTTATGTTTTTTAATACTCTAGCATCCAAACCATAAGCGCAAGAAGTTTTTTTTCCGTTTAAAAAAAAGGCAAGAATTATAAGTCCTATAGAAAAACCACCTAGATAGTAGCCAATACGTTGTATAAGTTTCATGTAATAAATTGTTTTTGCAAATGTAGTTTACAGATTAATTAGCTGGAATATTTTTTGGAACTAATTTTAAAAATAAACAGAAATAGTCATTACTAAAAGAGTAAACAAAGTCATTATAAGCATTAAAGGCATTATAAACTTTAACCATTTATTAAAACCAACTTTTACTATAGCTAAAGAAGCTAAAATTAATCCAGTTGGGTTAATAAAATAAAATAAGCCCATTCCGTATTGATAAGCATTTACAACTATTTCTCTTCCAGTGCCTACTGTATCTGCTAAAGGAGCCATAATAGGCATGGTTAATACAGCCATTCCAGAAGAACTAGGAATGAAAAAGGACAATCCAGCATATACCACTGTCATTACACTTGCAAAAACCCCTTTGTGCATTCCAGAAGTTATATCGCTGGCATAATAAAGCATGGTATCGCTTATTAAGCCATCTGCCATAATTACGGTAATGCCTCTTGCAATACCTATAATTAATGCTACACCTAATAAATCGCTAGCTCCTTTTACAAAGGTATCTACAAATATACTCTCTTTTATTTGTGTTATAACACCTATAATAATTGCTCCAACTAGAAAGGTTGCTGTCATTTCAATAAACCACCAATCTAACATAGAGACTCCAATAATCATAATTATAAAACACGCTGCAAATACAAATAATGCAAGTCTAAGCCTTAATGTAAATTTTGTTATTCTAGTTTCTTTGTTACCAAATAGTGCTTCAATTTCTTCTTTTTGATCGTAAATAATAGATTTTTTAGGATCCTGTTTTACACGTTTTGCATAACGCATGATGTAGAGGATACAAATTAACAGCGAAAACAAAAGCATTAATGTTCTTGATGATAAACCAGTTGTCCAGCTAATTCCAGCGGCATCACTAGCAATAATAGAGCTAAATGGGTTTATGGTAGAGCACATTGTACCAATAGAAGAACCAATAAAAATACATGCTACACCAACCAGTGCATCGTATTTAGCAGCTAAAAACACTGGAATTAGAATAGGAAAAAAGGCGATGGTTTCTTCGGCAAAACCAAAAGTTGTGCCTCCTAAAGCTACTAAAGATGTAACTAAAATAATTAATATGTATTCTTTTCCTTTTAAGGTATTTGCAAGCCAATAAATTCCCGCATCAAAAGCTCCTGTACTATTAATAATACCAATAAGGCCGCCAATTATTAATACTAGAAAAATAATATCTGCTGCTTCTATAATGCCTTTTATTGGCGATTGTATAAAATTTGCAATACTCTGTGGTTTTGCTTCTAGTTTTTTATAGGTATTTGGGATGTTTATTGCTTTATATATATCACCACTTGTAAATTTTTCTAAAGGTATTTTTATGGCTAATTTGTTTAATGTTTCCGAAGTAGCAGCTAATTCTGTTGTTACTCCTTGGCTGGTTTTGCTAAATGTATTCGATTCTTTGTTGTAGTTTAATGTATCGT
>JBMZDY010000226.1:0-3640 GCA_049614585.1 Oceanihabitans sp. | reverse complement strand
GTATTGCTAACGTAAACATTGGTACTTCTGGTGCTGAGATTGGTGGTGCTTTTGGAGGTGAAAAAGAAACAGGTGGTGGACGTGAGTCTGGATCTGATGCTTGGAAAGTATACATGCGTAGACAAACAAATACCGTAAACTATTCAGACGAATTACCTTTAGCACAAGGTATTAAGTTTGATTTATAAGCCCCGTTTTATTGCTGATATAAAGCAAAAAAATGCAATAAAAAAAACCAAAACAACAATCTGTTTTGGTTTTTTTTTATTTTTAAATATATAGTTTTTACTCCTTAACATAAGTTCTATGTAACCCTGATGAAGTTTCAAGAACTAATTCGGTTTCCGAAATCGAAAATATATTATATCCTTCAACGTCTCCATTGTTATAAGACATTCCCACAGCTGGAACACCATTATTATCGCCAATTTCAAATGTTCCACTCTTTAAAATAGAAGAGCTACAACTACCATCGCTTTCGGTATTAAAAGATTCAAAAACTACATTTCCATTTGTAGAAAAGTCATAATATCCATTTTTGTCGCATTCATTTAATGGCAAGCCAACGCCATTATCTGGGTCTATAACACTAGATAATAACCATTTATGCGCAATTTGATCAATAATACTAGGAGGAGGAGTAATAGTTGGGTCGCTGTCGTCACTACTATTACAGTTAAATAAAAACACAGCTACTACTGTTAATAATACAAATTTTAAATTTTTCATGAGATTAAGATTTTTTATTTCAAAGTAAAAAAAATTATAGACTCAAAGCAATTATTTTAAAAAAAAATAGAATTGTTTTCCGTTTATCCATTTTATGTAAAATTAGGTATCTTGCAAAAAATATGCGAAGGCATATTAATATTGCTATTTAATAGAATTGTACTAATGAAAAAGAATGCACTTTTAATACTATTTTTTATAACAAGTATTTGTTCGCTTTTTGCGCAACAACCTAACGATTGTGTTAACGCAACAGCAATTTGTGGAAATATAGACTTTACTTATAATCCGACTGGACCAGGAACCGACGATTTTTTAAACAACCCGAACCCAGATTGTTTGCCTAACGATCCAGTAGAAAGCCAGAGTGTTTGGTTGTCTATTACCATTGCAACCGCAGGTAGTTTAGAGTTTACTTTAACACCAAATAATGGGACAGACGATTACGATTGGGCAATTTATGGACCAAATGTAACCTGTGCTAATTTTGGAAACGCCATACGTTGCTCGTCTACCATGTTTTTAGGAGATGGAACAACCGGTTTAGGAAATGGAACCACAGATACTACAGAAGGACCAGGAACTGGTGATGGGTTTTTAGCTCCTTTAAATGTAGCAGTGGGCGAAGAGTATTTTATATTTATAAACAATTGGTCTAGTTCTTCTTCTGGATTCGATTTAACTTTTGGTGGCTCGGCGACGTTTAACCCTCCTCCAACTGTAGATTCTACTCCTTTAGATTTAGCACTTTGTGATAACGATGGCGTAATAGATGGGCAACAAACATTCGATTTAACTAGTAACGAAGCTTTAATTTTAGGAGCCCAAACCGGATTAAATATTTCTTATCATACCAATAATGGCGATGCGCAAGTTGGTATAAATCCTATAGCAAACCCTTCAACTTTTAATAACGTAACAACAGTTCAAACTATTTATGTGCGAATTACAAATCCTACTACTGGTTGTTTTGAAGTTACATCTTTCGATATAGAAGTATTAAGCCAACCCGTAATTGGTAACACACCAAATAATTTAGAGGTATGCGATGCAGATAACGATGGTTTTGTAGAATTCGACTTATCACAAAACGATGCGATAGTGCAAAACGGTCAAGCCAATACAATAGTAACTTACTATAACAATTTAGCAGATGCACAAGCAGGAACAAACAATTTACCATTACTTTATACTAATGCAACTGCATTTACTCAAGAGACTATATGGTTGCGAATAGAAAATACAGTCTCTGGTTGTTTCGAGACCTCTTCTTTTACTATAACTCCTTTTCAATCTGCAATAGCAAACCCAGTAGCAAACCAATTTATTTGCGACGATAATAACGATGGGTTTTGGAGTTTTGATTTAGCAGCTTTAGAAGCAACCGTTTTAGGAGCACAGAATAGTAGTGATTTTGCAGTTACCTTCCATAATACACAAGCAGACGCAGATGCAAATTCTAACAGTATAGCTAGTCCATATACCAACCAAACGGCTTATACTGCCGAAACTATTTTTGTTCGAATTGAAAATAATTTAAATACCAATTGCTTCGATACTTCCAGCTTTAATATTAATGTGTTTGATATGCCTTCCACAATAGAGCAAACGTATTCTTTATGCGATAATGCAGACGATGGCTATGATACTAATGGTTTTGTAGAATTTGATTTAAGCACATTAAATGCACAAATTTTAGGAACGCAAAATCCAGCTCAGTTTAATATTTCTTTTCATATAGATCAAGCAGATGCAGATAATAATAACTCGCCATTACCATTTTTATATACCAATACTACTGCAAATATGCAAGACATTATTGTGCGATTAGAAAATGCAGATCCAAATGGAACTTTTTGTTATGTTACCAATACAATTCATCTTATTGTAAACCAATTGCCACAAGTATTACCTTTAGCAGAATTAAGGCAATGTGATGACGATACGAATGATGGTTTTGTAGATTTTAATTTAACCGAAGCGAATTCTATTTTATCTACAAATTTTGCTAACGAAACATTTACATACTATCTAACCCAAGCCGAAGCAGAATCTGGAATAAACCCTATTTTAAATCCTACAACATACACAAATACAGACCCTTCTGCAGCTCCAGATATATTATTTGTAAGAATAGAAAGCACCGAAGGATGTTATAGAACAGCACAACTAAATTTAATTGTATCTACTACGCAAATCCCAGTAGGATTTATGTTGAATTATGAAGAGTGCGATAACGATTTAATTGATGGAGACGACAATAATGGTATAGCTACTTTCGATTTTAGTAATGCATCTGCTCAAATAACAGCCTTGTTTCCTCCTGGGCAAATATTAACAATTACTTATTATCAAAACCTTGCTGATGCACTTGCTGAAACAAACCAAATTCCAGACATTAGTAACCATAGAAATGATGCATCTCCATACGTGCAAAATATTGTAGTTCGTATAGATAGTGATGTAGATAATGCCTGTTTAGGACTAGGAGAGCACATACAATTAACTGTAAACCCATTGCCAGAAAATAATACCGTTAATAACGCAATGGTTTGTAGCAACGACCCAAATAGCGCATCTGTAGATTTGTCAATTTTTAATCCGGAAGTATTAGGTGCCCAAAATGCAGCAGATTTTTCTATTAGTTATCACGAAACACAAGCTGAAACCGATGCAAATACAAATGCTTTACCCACCCCTTATACAATAACTTCAAGCCCTCAAGCTTTATTTGTTAGAATTGAAAATAATAATACTAATTGTGTTAGAACAACAATTAATTTTAATGTAGTAATTAATACAAACCCAATAGTAACACCTCCAACCCCTTTAACAGTATGCGACGATAGTGTTATTGACGGTTTCACAGCGATCGATTTAAGTATAAAAGACGAAGAGATAAGTGGTAGTA
>JBMZDY010000225.1:0-3651 GCA_049614585.1 Oceanihabitans sp. | reverse complement strand
TAAAACACGCTTCAAAAAGTGTAAAAAACATTAAATCTGTTTTTGTACAATCGCAAAGTGCAGTAGTAAAAGACGATGCAGTAACCGAGTTTCGAGTAAACCTAAAGCTAACTTTTGAAGTAAAATAACTTCAAAAAAAATAGATATTAAAAGCGTTCTAAAATAGAACGCTTTTTTTATGCATAAATTTCGCTAACTTTGGTTATGCGATTCTTAATAACCCTTTTATTACTTACAGTATTAAGCACCAATGGTCAAAACCCAAAACCAATGAAACACCAATTTACAAATGACTTAATTAATGAAACGAGTCCATATCTTTTACAACATGCACATAATCCCGTAAATTGGAATGCTTGGAATGATAACACTTTAACAAAAGCCAAAGAACAAAACAAACTAATTCTTATTAGTGTGGGCTACGCAGCTTGCCATTGGTGTCATGTAATGGAACATGAGAGTTTTGAAGATGTTGCTGTTGCTAAAGTCATGAACGATAATTTTATCAATATAAAAATAGATCGAGAAGAACGTCCAGATATTGACCAAGTTTACATGAATGCAGTGCAGCTTATGACTGGTCAAGGTGGTTGGCCATTAAATGTAGTGGCACTTCCAGATGGTAGACCTATTTGGGGAGGAACCTATTTTAAAAAGGAGCAATGGATGCAAGCACTAGAGCAAATTGCAGAACTCTACGAGAAAAACCCAGAAAAACTTATTGAATATGCAGACAAATTAGAAGCAGGAATAAAATCTATGGATTTGGTGCAACTTAATACAGACGAACCTGTTTTTACTACTGATTTTATTGAAAAATCTGTAGATAATTGGTCTAAACATTTTGATAATAATCTTGGAGGAATGAATCGAGCACCAAAATTTATGCTGCCAAATAATTATCATTTTTTACTGCGTTACGCGCATCAAAACAACAATGAAGAAATACAAAACTTTGTAAATACTACCTTAACACACATGGCTTATGGAGGTGTTTTCGATCAGCTAGAAGGTGGTTTTTCGCGTTACGCTGTAGATACCAAATGGCATGTGCCTCATTTTGAAAAAATGCTGTATGACAACGGACAACTAGTTAGTTTGTATGCAGATGCTTACCTTGTATCTAAAAATAAATTATATAAAGATGTTATAACTGAAACCTTAGAATTTGTAAAAAATAATTTCACAAATAAAGAAGGCGCATTTTATTCTTCGTTAGATGCAGACAGCAACAACACATTAGGTAAATTAGAAGAAGGTGCTTTTTATGTATGGAAAAAAGAAGAACTTGAAAAATTATTAGCAGACGATTTTAAATTATTTTCAGATTATTACAACGTAAACAATTATGGTTATTGGGAACACGATAATTATGTTTTAATTAGAAAAGAAGAAGATGCTACTATTTTAAAAAAATACAATTTATCTGAAGATCAATTACTTCAGAAAAAAAATAACTGGAAGAAAACGCTTTTAAAAGAAAGAAACAAACGTGACAAACCTCGATTAGATGATAAAATTTTAACCTCCTGGAATGGCTTAATGCTAAAAGGGTATGTAGATGCATATCGTGTTCTTAATAATGCTGAATATCTAGCTGTTGCTGAAAAAAACGCCAACTTTATTTTAAAAAAACAATTACGTGAAGACGGAGGATTGTATCATAATTACAAAAACGGAAAAAGCACGATTAACGGTTATTTAGAAGATTATGCAACAACTATAGATGCTTTTTTAGCATTATACGAAGTAACATTAAACCAAACATGGCTAAACACAGCTAGAGATTTAGCAAATTATAGTTTAGACCACTTTTTTGATGACCAAAGCAAAATGTTCTTTTTTACTTCTAATATAGATGCTACTTTAGTATCAAGAAGCATTGAGTATAGAGATAATGTAATACCAGCTAGTAACTCTATAATGGCTAAAAATCTTTTCAAACTTTCTCTTTATTTTGAGAATGTTCATTTTTACAAAACAGCTACTACCATGTTAAATAATGTAAAACCTGAAATTACAGAATATAGTTCTGGTTTTTCTAATTGGTTAGACCTTATGCTTAATTATACCAATCCTTATTATGAAGTTGCTATAGTAGGTGAAAATGTAAAGCAAAAAATAAAAGAATTACACCAAACATATTTACCAAATAAATTAATAGCTGGAAGTGAATCAGCATCCAACCAACCATTACTAGTAAAAAGATATGTAGAAAGTGAAACCCTAATTTATGTTTGTGTAAATAGTGCTTGTAAACTTCCAGTAACCAAAACAGAAGAAGCTATAAATCTATTAAAAAAATAAAACCATGAAAACAATAGCAATACTTTTTGTTATAATTGTAGCATTAGCGCATTTTTACTTTTTATATTTAGAAATGTTTTTATGGACCAGCAAAAAAGGCATTAAAACATTTGGTTTAGAGAGTAAAGAATTTGCAAACAAAACAAAAGTATTAGCTGCAAATCAAGGTTTATATAATGGGTTTTTAGCAAGTGGCTTGCTTTTTGGTTTGTTTTTAGAAAATACAGAGACCCTTATATTCGTTTTAAGTTGTGTTATAATTGCAGGAATTTATGGCGCCTATTCTACAAAAAAAATACGCCTATTCTACATTCAATCTGTACCAGCAATCCTAGCTCTAATTCTAGTTCTATATTCTTACTAAGACTAAAATAAATTCGGTTTTATTTTGCAATTTATTTCCTTATTGTTCTTAATTTTGCAGACTTAATTTTTAAACTAAAAAAAGTTTTATGGATGCACAAATATGGATAGACAAAGGAGTTGAATTCCTTTCTACTTACAGTATTAAAGTACTAGGAGCTATTGCAATATGGATTATTGGTTCTTGGATAATTAAAAAAATTGTAAAAGCTATTGGTCGTGTAATGACCAAAAGAGAATACGATACAAGCTTGCAAAAATTTCTTTTAAATTTAATTACTTGGGGTTTAAAAATACTTTTAGCAATTACTATTCTTGGTAAATTAGGTGTAGAAACTACTTCTTTCGCAGCACTTTTAGCAGCTGTTGGTTTAGCAATTGGTATGGCACTACAAGGTTCTTTAGGTAATTTTGCTGGAGGTGTTTTAATTATGGTTTTTAAGCCTATTAAAATTGGTGATTTAGTAGAAGCACAAGGAGAGATTGGTGTTGTAAAAGAAATTGAGATTTTTACAACAAAATTAATTGGGCTTTCTAATCGCGAAATAATAATTCCTAATGGTGCTTTATCTAACGGAAATATTATTAATTATTCTACCGAAGGTACACGACGTGTAGATTTGGTTTTTGGAGTAGGTTACGATGCAGATATTAAAACTACCAAAGAAGTATTTATGCAAGTACTAAATGCAAACCCGAAGATTTTAAAGTCTCCTGAAGCAACTGTAAATGTTTTAGAATTAGCAGATAGTTCTATAAATTTTGCAGTAAGACCTTGGTGTAAATCGGAAGATTATTGGGATGTTTATTTCGAAACTACCGAACAAGTAAAAGAGGCTCTAGATGCTGCTGGAATAGAAATACCTTATCCACACGCTGTAGAAATACAAAAAAAGGCTTAATTAAAATTTAGGTTTTGGCTTAAGAGCAACAAAATCTTTTAAATAAAAAGGTTCAAAATAAGCGACATCTTCGATGTCG
>JBMZDY010000224.1:0-3665 GCA_049614585.1 Oceanihabitans sp. | reverse complement strand
GACCAGGTAAAGTCTCCTTTTTCTATAGAATTTGTATATGGTTTTGGAATAAAATTTTGTGCAGTCATAAACTATTTTCAAACTACAAAGATAATAACTTTTGCATGGTATTATAATTTCTTGCAGTTGCAAACGTATTTAATTTTCGTTCGAAATAATTGGCATTAAATTTTGCTTTTCCTAAGCCTTTTTCAAAATAATAGTAAATGCAATTATTTAGTATTAAATATTCTTCGTTTTCGTATTCTTTTTCGGAAGCAATTTTAACTAATTCTATATTTGGCGAATTGTGTAATAAAAAAAAGTAGCTTGCTTTTTTTTGCTCTATTGAAAAAGGGCAGGAGTCGAAAATAAGCTGCAACTCTTTTTGTGTAGTTGCTAATACCGAAACGTTAAAACCAAAGTTTTCTTCTATGCATTTTTGAATCTTGGTTTCGATATTTGTTTTACTTTTTATAGCAGATTCTAATGCGATATTTCCACTTTGAATATAGGTTTTTACATTTGTAAAACCTGCTTCTGTAAGTATTTCACGTAATGTTGCCATGGGCACTTTTTTGTGTCCACCAACATTAATTCCCTTTAATAATACAATAAATTTTTTCATATTATTTGCTAATATGTTGTGCTGCAATATAAGCTCCAGTCCATGCATTTTGAAAATTAAAGCCTCCAGTTACTGCGTCTACATTTATTATTTCTCCTGCAAAAAATAGGTTGTCATGTATTTTGCTTTCAAAAGTTTTAAAATTTATTTCTTTTAAATCGATGCCTCCAGCTGTAACAAATTCTTCTTTAAACGTGCTCTTTCCATCTACTTGAAAAATGGCTTTTGTAAGTTGTTTGCTTAAGTTCTCTAATTGGTTTTTATTTAAATCTGCCCAGCGTGTATTACTGTTTATTGAACTGGCTAATACCAATTGCTGCCATAATCGCTTTGGTATATTAAATTGTGTTGCGTTGTAGACTGTTTTTTTTGCTAATTCGAATTTGTATTGTTTTAATTGCTCGAAACATTCTGAAGAAGTGAGGTTTATAAAATTAATTTCAATTTTAAATTTATAATTGCAGTTAGCAAGTTCAAGAGCACCAAAAGCAGAGAGTTTAAGTATTGCAGGTGCACTCATACCAACATGAGTTATAAGTATTGGTCCTTGCGATTCTAAATTGCTGTTTACAACTTTAACTGTTGCGTTTTTAGCTACAACTCCAGGAATATCTGTAATGCGTTTGTCTTTAATATTAAAAGTAAAAAGCGAAGGAACTGGTTGTATAATGGTATGATTTAGAGTCTCTATTAGCTTCCAAATTTTTGGGCTACTGCCAGTTGCGATTAGTATTTTTTTTGCTAAATATTCTTCGGATTGCGTTTTAATAAACCAAGAATTTTCAAGCCTTTTTAAAGATTTTACAGTTTGGCTATAGTTTATTTGAACTTTGTTTTTTTCTGTTTCGTTTATAAAACAATCGATAATGGTTTGCGAAGAATTAGATTCTGGAAACATTCGCCCATCGTCTTCTATTTTTAGTGCTACTCCATGGTCTTCAAACCAAGCTATGGTGTCGCCAGTCATAAATTTATGGAAAGGACCTAGTAATTCTTTTTCTCCTCTTGGGTAATTATAGGTTAATTCTTGTGGTATAAATTCGGCATGAGTTACATTGCAACGTCCGCCTCCAGAAATTTTTACTTTTTGTAAACCTTCCTTTCCTTTTTCTAAAATTAATACGTTTAAACTAGGTTTTTTTTCGGCTATATTAATTGCTGCAAAAAAGCCTGCTGCACCACCACCAATTATTATAACATCTTTTTCTACCATTAATTTGTATTCTTACTTTTTTTAAATGTATAAATTTTATTCTTGTTTTAATTTGTTAGCATGTAATTTTCGAAGCTTAGCTAGTTTTGGGTCAATCACTATTCTACAGTACCCTTGTTCTTTATTATTTTTATAAAAATCTTGATGTTCTAAACCTGCTTCGTAAAAAACTTTGTATTCCTTTATTTGTGTAATAATCTTGTTTTGGTAATAAGGTGAAATTTCGTCTATTACTGTTTTTGCAATATCTTTTTGCAAATTTGTATGGTAAAAAATAACAGATCGATATTGTGTACCTATATCTGCTCCTTGTTGGTTAAGAGTTGTAGGATCGTGCGTAGTTAAAAAAATAATAAGAATATCTTTAAATGAAATAATATTGGCATCAAAAGTAATTTGAATAACTTCTGCATGACCAGTTAAACCAGAGCTTATTTCTCTATAGGTAGGTTTGCCAGGAACGGTACCGCCAGAATACCCAGAAATTACTCTTTCTACGCCTTTTACTTTTTGAAAAACGGCTTCGGTACACCAAAAACAACCGCCGCCAAAAGTGGCTAATTGTAGTTTTTTATTTATCATTTAAATTGCTTTTCTCTAATTGCAAAGAAGCCGAGTTTACGCAATACCGTAATTCGCTTGGTTTTGGCCCGTCTGGAAAAACATGTCCCAAATGGGCATCGCAGGTATTACAAAGTAATTCTACACGAAGCATACCAAAAGCAGTATCTTTTTTATATTGTATTGCGTTTTCTGTTATGGGCTGTGTAAAACTTGGCCAACCAGAACCAGAGCTATATTTAATGGTAGAAT
The DNA here is from genome assembly GCA_049614585.1 of Oceanihabitans sp. GTDB lineage: Bacteria > Bacteroidota > Bacteroidia > Flavobacteriales > Flavobacteriaceae > Oceanihabitans. The sequence goes on along the minus strand of JBMZDY010000224.1, from coordinate 1,032 downwards.
CGAATAATGGGGTATTGCAACATACGCAATTGTATTTTCCAGCTTCGTAAATACTGCATAGCGAACCGCTATTTGGTGCTTCTGTTCCTTTTTGTCTTGTAATTCTAAATTGCTCTGGAGTTAAGCTTTTTCGCCATTCTGCCTCTGTTTTCTCTATTCTTTGAGCTGGAGCAGGATTGCCATTTACTGCAAAATTTATTATATGTTTCCAAGTAAGCATACTGTTATTCTTTTTAATTTAAAATATGCTTTAATTTTTTTTAAAGATTAGTTATATAGCGAAATTTCCCATTCTCCAGGTTCGTTTATAACTACTTCGTAGCGCACATTAAAACTAGATCTATTTATTTTGTTTGCTGTAGTGTAAGTGATTTCACAGCTTAATGGAAATTCAACATTCTCGTAAATGTAATAGGTAGAGCCACTTGATGGGTTGCCACTAGAAAGGTTAATGTTTAAGTTTCTTACGTTGTTTCTTGTTCCGTTACGTAAAAAATTTATCAATATTCTCTTCCCTTCGTTTACTTTTTTAACCGAATTTCTCTCTAAGTTAACTGTTCTTTTAACATCGTAAGGTTTCGATTTGTCATTTTCTACATAAATGTTTTTATCCCAAACACCTTCCGAAATAAGCTTTTTATTGTTACTTACTAAAGAGTATATTTTACCTTTTCCATGCATTTTTCCATCGATAAACTCTCCCTCGTAAACAAACATTCCTTTTTCAAAAGTAAAAGCGCCAATGCCATGAGCAAGCCCAGACTTACAATCTCCTTTGTAAAGGCCTTTTAATTCTTTGTTTATTACCTTGCAATTATTGTTTTGTGCCTTCGTAATACTAACTGCAGTAAGGGCTAATAGGCATATAATTAATTTTTTCATTTTCTTTTTTTATTAAAGGTATAAATTAAATTTTAATAACTAAATAAGATTATAATAATTTTAAGAACTAAAAAAGCTCCTTGAAAACAAGAAGCTTTTTTGTTTGTACAGGCGGAGAGACTCGAACTCTCACACCTCGCGGCACTAGAT
>JBMZDY010000223.1:0-3698 GCA_049614585.1 Oceanihabitans sp. | reverse complement strand
TATAAAATTAAAAACGCCAGCAAATGCTGGCGTTTTTTTATTTTAATTAACTGTATTGTCTATTTGTAAAAATTCATAGCATCTAAATATGCCCAAACATGCTCTGGAAGCATAGGCTTTACATTCTTACCTTCCTGTATAGATTTACGTATAAATGTAGAAGATAACTGCATAATAGGAGCACTTATATGCTGTATACGCTTATGGTTATCAAATTGAGTTGCTACTTTGCCTTCAGATAATCTTGGGTACACATAAATATTATGGTTTGCTAATATAAGCTCGTAGTTTTTCCATTTATGGAAACTCTTTAAATTATCTTCTCCCATAATTAAACTAAAAGCATAATCTGGGTGTTTTTCTTGCAAATGAGTTAATGTATTAATCGTGTAATTTGGCTGCGTTAATTTAAACTCAATATCACTAGGTTTTAGTTTTGGGTAATCTTTAGTTGCTAAATAAACCATTTCTAACCGCTGGTGATTATCGAGTAAAGAGCTTTTCTTTTTAAAAGGATTATGTGGTGTTACAACAAACCAAATTTGATCTAAATCGCTATGCTCTGCAAGATGATTAGCGAGTATTAAATGCCCAACATGTATAGGGTTAAAAGAGCCAAAATACAGTCCAACTTTCATGGTGTACTATTTTGCATTTGGGTTAATAAAATCTGCTACTATATTTTCTGCTTCTTGAAGTGCTTTTTCTAGATTATCGTTTTCAATAATAACATCAAATAAAGGAGCTGTTGCTAGTTCTGCAGAAGCTTTTGCAATACGCATATTAATTTTGTCTTCGCTTTCTGTTTTTCGCTTTTTTAATCGAATTTTTAATTCGTCTATACTTGGCGGTTTTACAAAAATTGCTAGGGTTTCGTCTGGAAATTTACGTTTTATTCTTAAGCCTCCAGAAACATCAATATCAAAAATAACGTGTTTTCCTAGTTTCCAGATACGCTCTACTTCTGTTTTAAAAGTACCATAAAAGTTATCGCGATATACTTCTTCCCACTCTAGAAAAGCATCGTTTTTAATGTTTTCTTTAAATGCATCGGCAGATAAAAAATAATAGTCTTTTGCGTGAATTTCTTCACCTCGCTTTTTTCTAGATGTTGCAGATATAGAAAATTCTAGATTTAAATTTTCTTGTTTTAATAAGTGCCTTACAATTGTGGTTTTACCAGAACCTGAAGGTGCCGAAAAAACGATTAGCTTGCCTTTATTATTGTTGTTATTAGTCAAATTAAAGTATTTATGTTATATAGACTTTCCTTTTATAAATATAGGGAAGTGTACAAAAATAAAGTAACCTAAAACAACTTATTTATTTATCGCTCGCAAACTATTTGACTCTCTATACTAGTTCGTCTAATTGTTTAATGCTTCCGCTTTTTTTAAACTATTTGACTCCTTTTTCAAGTTCGTCTAATTGTTTAATGCTTCCGCTCCACCAACAATTTCTAAAATTTCGTTAGTAATTGCAGCTTGACGTGCTTTATTGTAAGTTAATTTTAATTGATCTCTTAGCTCTGTTGCATTATCTGTTGCCTTATGCATCGCTGTCATACGTGCACCATGCTCGCTCGCAAAAGAATCTCGAATTCCTTTATATAGTTGTGTTTTTAATGACTTAGGAATTAATTGCTCTACGATTTCTATTTTCGAAGGCTCAAAAATATAATCTAAGTTTACGTTAGCATCTGTTTCAACTGGTACAATTGGTAAAAACTGCTCGGTCATTACTTCTTGGGTTGCAGCGTTTTTGAATTTGTTATATACAATTTCAATTTTATCAAACTCTCCAGAAACGTATTTTTCCATTAACATTTCTGCAATTGCAGCTACGTTATCGAAAGTTAAGTCGTCGAATACTGAACTTTTATTATCTATTACGTTGCCCTTTTTTACAAAAGCATCGTTAACTTTTTTTCCTATAGCTAATACAGAAACTTCTTTTCCAGCATATACATTACTTATTAAGTTTTGTGTTTGCTTGATGATGTTAGAGTTAAAAGCACCACATAAACCTCTATTTGAGGTAATTGCTACTATTAGTACGTTTTTAACTTCACGTTCTGCTGAATATTTACTTCCAGAATCTGCATCTAAAGTTGCGCTTAAGCTTTGTAAAAGCTCGGTTAACTTATCTGCATAAGGTCGCATTGCGGTAATAGCGTCTTGTGCTTTTTTTAATTTTGCAGCAGATACCATTTTCATGGCACTAGTAATTTGCATGGTTGAAGATACCGATGCAATTCTATTACGTATTTCTTTAAGATTAGCCATTCTTTATTTTATAAAGACTCTTCGACAAGTCTAAGAGTGCCATTAATTTTATACTATAAGTTTAGAGTTATACCATTCGCGGCATAACTCTAAACTTGAAACTTTTTAAGCTCTATATTTACCAGATAAGTCTTTTGCAACAGTTGTTAATGTGTCTGTTACCTCATCGGTTAATTTTCCTGCTTTTAATGTAGTTAATACATCTGCATGTTTTGCTTTTAAGAATTCGATAAAATCTCTTTCAAATTCTTTAACTTTTTCTACAGGAACGTCTTTTAATAAATTTTTAGATCCAGCATAAATAATTGCTACTTGATCTTCTACTTTAAACGGATCGTTTTGCCCTTGTTTTAAGATTTCTACGTTACGCTTACCTTTATTAATTACATTTAAAGTAACAGCATCTAAATCAGATCCAAATTTTGCAAATGCTTCTAATTCACGAAATTGTGCTTGGTCTAATTTTAAAGTACCAGATACTTTTTTCATAGATTTAATTTGTGCGTTACCACCAACACGCGACACCGAGATACCTACGTTAATTGCTGGACGTACACCAGAGTTAAATAAATCTCCATCTAAGAAAATTTGCCCATCTGTAATAGAAATTACGTTTGTTGGGATATATGCAGATACATCTCCTGCTTGTGTTTCAATAATTGGTAAGGCAGTTAACGAACCACCACCTTTTACTATTGGTTTTAACGATTCTGGTAAATCGTTCATTTCTTTAGCAATAGCATCATCATTAATTACTTTTGCAGAACGCTCTAATAATCTAGAGTGTAAATAGAATACATCTCCAGGATATGCCTCACGTCCTGGTGGACGACGTAATAATAAAGATATTTCACGGTATGCTACAGCTTGTTTTGATAAATCATCAAATACAATTAATGCTGGTCTACCAGTATCTCTAAAATATTCTCCAATAGATGCTCCAGTCATTGGTGCATATACTTGCATTGCTGCAGGATCTGATGCATTTGCTGCAACTATTGTTGTATAGGCTAAAGCACCTTTTTCTTCTAATGTTTTAGCAATGTTTGCTACGGTTGAAGCTTTTTGCCCAACAGCAACATATATACAATATACAGGTTCTCCTGCATCGTAAAATTCTTTTTGATTTAAAATTGCATCAATACAAACAGTAGTTTTACCGGTTTGTCTATCTCCAATTACTAATTCACGTTGTCCTCTACCTACAGGAATCATGGCATCAATTGCCTTAATTCCTGTTTGTAATGGTTCGGTTACTGGTTCTCTATAAATAACACCAGGCGCTTTACGCTCTAGTGGCATTTGGTATGTTTCACCAGTTATAGGTCCTTTACCATCTATAGGATTTCCTAAAGTATCTACTACACGACCAACTATACCTTCACCTACGTTTATAGATGCGATACGACCTGT
>JBMZDY010000222.1:0-3733 GCA_049614585.1 Oceanihabitans sp. | reverse complement strand
CAAGTAATATTGCACTGGTAAAATATTGGGGTAAAAAAGAAAATCAAATACCAGAAAACCCTTCCATAAGCTTTACTTTAAACGCATGTAAAACAATTACAAAACTTTCCTTTTCTAAAAAGGAAACCAATAATTCTTTTTCTTTTGATGTGCTTTTTGAAGGCGCCAAAAACACTGCCTTTAAACCAAAAATCGAAACTTTTTTTAAACGAATTGAAGAATATCTTCCGTTTTTAAAAAAGTATCACTTTACTATAGAAACCTCCAATACATTTCCCCACAGTTCTGGTATTGCATCTTCTGCTTCTGGCATGAGTGCGTTGGCATTATGCTTAATGAGTATTGAAAAAGAATTAAATCCGGAGATTAACGAAGAATTTTTTAAAAAGAAAGCTTCCTTTCTTGCCAGACTAGGCTCAGGAAGTGCTTGTAGAAGTGTTGAAGGAGATTTAATAGTTTGGGGAAAGCACAATAAAATTGAAGGGAGTTCAAACCTTTTTGCAATAAAATATCCATACCAAGTTCATGATAATTTCAAAAAATATCATGACACCATCTTATTGGTAGATAAAGGCGAAAAACAAGTAAGCAGTACAGTAGGTCACAATTTAATGCACAACCATCCTTTTGCACAACAGCGTTTTGCGCAAGCAGAAGAAAACATGACTAAACTAATAGATGTATTAGTTGCTGGAGATTTAAATGCATTTATAGAAATTATAGAAAGCGAAGCTTTAACACTGCACGCAATGATGCAAACTAGTTTGCCATATTTTATTTTAATGAAACCTAACACGCTTAAAATAATTAATGCAATTTGGGCGTTTAGAAAGCAAACTGGTTTACCAATAAGTTTTACACTAGATGCAGGAGCAAATGTACATGTTCTATATCCTGAAAAAGATGCAACGGCATGTATAGAATTCATTAAAAACGAATTAGTTGCGTATTGCCAAAACGGACACTATATTTGCGACCAAATTGGCTTTGGCGCAAATCTAAAACCATAATAATTACGTATATTTGATATAAGTTATTACCAATAAGTTTAATAACCGAACACAATTTTATGAAAGGACCACTTTTTTACTCAAAAATTTTACTCTTTGGAGAATATGGAATTATAAAAGATTCTAAAGGTCTATCTATTCCATATAGTTTTTATAATGGTGCTTTAAAACAAGATGGCAACACTGCAGAAAGTGCAAAAAAATCGAATAGTAACTTAAAAGCATTTGCAGAGCATTTAGAGCAAATAGATGCTTCAATAGTATGTTTTGATATTGCTAATTTAAAAGCAGATATTAACGCTGGCATGTATTTCGATTCTTCCATTCCGCAAGGCTATGGTGTTGGTAGTTCTGGAGCATTGGTTGCAGCTATTTACGATAAATATGCAACCGAAAAAATTACTGTTTTAGAAAATTTAACGCGCGAAAAGTTATTAAAACTAAAAAGTATTTTCGCAACTATGGAATCTTTTTTTCATGGTAAATCTTCTGGTTTAGATCCATTAAACAGCTATTTAAGCATTCCTATTTTAATACATTCTAACAATAATATTGAAGCTACAGGAATACCATCTCAAAAAAGCGATGGCAAAGGCGCTGTGTTTTTATTAGACAGTGGTATTATTGGGGAAACCGCTCCAATGGTGAGCATTTTTATGGAAAACATGAAGCAAGAAGGTTTTCGTAAAATGCTAAAAGATCAATTTATTAAGCATACCGATGCTTGTGTGGACGACTTTTTAAAGGGAGATATAAAATCGTTATTTAAAAACACGAAACAACTTTCTAAAGTAGTGCTTAATAATTTTAAACCAATGATTCCAAATCAATTTCATGACCTTTGGAAAAAAGGAATTGAAACAAATGCATACTATTTAAAATTGTGTGGCTCTGGTGGCGGAGGATATATTCTTGGATTTACAGAAGACATGGAAAAAGCACAAGAATCTTTAAAAGATTATAACTTAGAAGTAGTTTATAATTTTTAGTGCGCTTTTACATTATTTTTTCTTTTTAGTAATTTAATTTTTCTTCTATTTTATTGTAATAAAACAGCATGCTTTCCCGAAAACAGAAACATATAATTTTAAAATTTTTTAGCATGTTTTCTGTTGTACGTGGTTACAATATTTTAATTGTTGTTTTTGCCCAATACTTAACTGCAATTTTTATTCTGGCTCACAATAAGCCTTTGCATAAAGTTGTTTTAGACATTAACCTATTTTTTATTGTTCTGGCTTCGGCTGCTACAATAGCTGCAGGTTATATTATTAATAATTTTTACGATTCGGAAAAAGACTTAATAAATAGGCCACAAAAAACCATGTTAGATAGGTTAGTAAGTCAAAACACGAAACTGTCTTTTTATTTTGTTTTAAATTTTCTTGCCGTAATACTAGTGAGTTCGGTTTCGTTTAAAGCTGTTTTATTTTTTTCATTTTATATTTTTATTATTTGGTTTTATTCGCATAAGCTTAAAAAACTTCCAATAATTGGCAACTTAACTTCTACCATTTTAGCTATTACACCGTTTTTTGCCATATTTATGTATTATAAAAACTTTGAAAATGTAATTTTTGTACACGCTACATTTTTATTTTTAATAATATCGATGCGAGAATTAGTTAAAGACTTAGAAAACATAAAAGGCGATTTAGCTCTTAACTACAAAACCATACCAATTGCATATGGTGTGCAGGCATCAAAAATAATGCTTTGCGTATTAAGTGTTTTAACCATTATACCAACCTATTTATTAGTAAACAAATATCCTATTGGTAAAATGAACTACTTTTTTTACTTAAGTGCAGGCTTACTGGTAGTTTTTTTAGTGTTTCTTTTTAAATCTAATTCTAAATCGCAGTATTTAATACTTCATAATATTTTAAAATTTATTATCGTATCTGGAGTATTTAGCATGCTACTAATAGATATAAATTTAATAGCAAACCTTTTATTTTAGTAAGTAGCATCGAAAAATCTTAATATAAACTTTATCTTTGCAAAATATTAATTTTAATAATTCCCATAATTTTGGGGAGCAATATGAGTAAGCAAAGAGATAATAAAAGCAATGGAAAGCCTTCTGGAAGAGGATTTAATAATTCTCGAAACAAAAGCAATGCAAGAGGAAATGCTCCAATTAAAAAGAAAGTAGCATCAAAAAAAACAGCTAATCCAGACGAAATACGTTTAAATAAATACGTAGCAAATTCTGGAATGTGTTCTCGTAGAGATGCAGATATGCATATTGCAACTGGACTGGTTTCGGTAAACGGAAAAATAGTTACCGAAATGGGTTATAAAGTAAAGCTTGAAGACGAAGTTCGTTTTGATGGTGCACGTATAAACCCCGAGAGAAAAGCCTACGTTTTACTTAACAAACCAAAAGGTTTTGCTACTACAACTAGCGAAGGTAAAGGGCGCACAGTTATGGATTTGGTTGCCAATGCAACAGCATCTAGAATTAGACCAATAGGACGCTTAGGTAGGAATAGTAAAGGATTACTTTTTTTTACTAACGACGATTTAATAGTAAAAAAGTTTACAAATTCTAAAAATGGAGTCGCTCGTTTATTTCATATAGAACTAGACAAAAACCTAAAATTAGAAGATCTTAAAAAAATACGTGAGGGTTTTAAAGTAGAAGGAAAACTTATTACTGTAGAAGAAGTAAGCTATATAGATGGTGCTTCTAAAAAAGAAGTAGGTCTTAAAATTAA
>JBMZDY010000221.1:0-3746 GCA_049614585.1 Oceanihabitans sp. | reverse complement strand
TTAAGCGAGCTTAATATTGGTATAGGACCTTTCGTAGTTGGACCAGCAATAGAACGTAAAATGGGATTAAGCGCAATGAGTCAAATTGCCATAGATGCCAATACTTTTTATCCTGCAGAATGGGCAAAACAAAAAGGCTTATTCACACATGTATATGAAAGTACAGAAGAGTTAGATGAAGCGGTTAAAACAACAGCAGAACATTTATGTACTTATAATACGGAAGCCATGAAAGAAATGAAAAAAGTCTTTTGGAAAGGGACAGACGATTGGGATGAATTATTAGCAGAACGCGCCCAAACAAGCGGACGATTAGTGCTTTCAGAATTTACAAAAGAAAAATTAAAAGGGTTTAAATGATTAACGATTAACGAATATTGAGTTCAGATTTAAGAAGTATGAGAAAGAACTTCAAAAATCAAATATCATTAATCCACAATCTTAAATTTTAATTATGATTTATTCATTCAAAGGCTACACACCAGTTGTACACGAATCTAGTTTCGTACATCCTTTGGCTGCAGTAACGGGAAATGTCATTATTGGCAAAAACTGCTATATAGGTCCAGGAGCTGCCATTCGTGGAGATTGGGGACAAATCATTTTAGAAGATGGTGTTAATGTTCAGGAAAATTGTACTGTACACATGTTTCCTGGAAAATCAATCACTTTAAAGGAAAGTGCACATGTTGGTCATGGAGCCATTATTCATGGTGCAAATCTGGGAAGAAATTGCCTTATTGGAATGAATACCGTTATCATGGATGATGCTGAAATTGGCGACGAAAGTATAGTAGGAGCCATGGCATTTGTAAAAGCCGAAACCATAATACCAAAGAGAAGCTTGGTAGTTGGTAATCCTGCGAAAGTAGTAAAACAAGTTTCCGATGAAATGATTGCTTGGAAAACTAAAGGGACACAGTTGTACCAGCAGTTGCCAGCAGATTGCCACGAAAGTTTAAAAGAAGTAGAACCATTAAGAGAGGTTCCAAAAGATTTGCCAACGCAAGAGGAAGCATATAAAACATTAAGGGAAACCTTTAAAAATAAATAGGAGTTGTCATTCAGAGCGAAGCGAAGAATCTCATCAAGAGATTGCCACGTCCTTCGTCCTCGCAATGACAAAAAAAATAAATCAATGTCGAAATTCGAATTTAAAATGCCCAAATTAGGGGAAAGTATTACTGAAGCAGCCATAATTACGTGGTTTAAAAATGTTGGCGATACTATTGAAGAAGATGAAATGCTTTTAGAAGTAGCTACAGATAAAGTAGATTCTGAAGTACCTTCAACCGTTTCTGGTGTTATTGAAGAAATTTTATTCACCGCAAACGACGTCATAAAAATTGGAGAAACTATAGCGATAATTAAGGTTACTGGAGAAGGGAAGAAAGGGAAGTCAAATGTCATTCAGAGCGAAAGAGAAGAATCTCAACCTAAGAAACAACAGCCAAAAAAGAAACGAACTGTCATTCCGAGTGCAACGAAGGAATCTCATTCCAGTTCTACTTCATTTTCTGTTTCCAATACCAACCAATTCTTTTCGCCTTTAGTTATTAAAATAGCGAAAGAGCATCATATAAGTTTTGAAGAATTAGCACGAATTCCTGCAACAGGAAATGAAGGTAGATTACGAAAAAGCGATGTGTTTAATTATATAGAAGATGGTCGTCCTTATAAATTTGCACAACCTGTAACCCAAGATCCAACAGCCTATAGAATACCACAATTAAATTTCGATAAAGGCAAAGGGAAAGTGATTGAAATGGACCGAATGCGTCAAATGATTGCAGATCATATGGTCTATTCTAAACACACATCACCTCACGTTACTGCCTATGTAGAAGCCGATTTAACCAATATGGTAAACTGGCGAAATGCAAATAAAGTAGCTTTTCAAGAGAAACATGGTGAGCGATTAACATTCACACCTTTATTTGTAGAAGCAGTTGCAAGAGCGGTTAAAGATTTTCCGAATATAAATGCTTCGGTAGATGGGAATAAAATTATTGTAAAAGAAAACATAAATATTGGTATGGCAACAGCATTGCCTAGCGGAAACTTAATAGTTCCTGTGGTAAAAAATGCCGATACTAAAGATTTAAAAGCAATAGCCGAAAACGTAAACGAATTAGCGAATAAAGCTAGAGAAAACAAGTTGAAAGCCGATGATATTCAAGGCAGTACCTTTACTATTTCTAATGTTGGAACCTTTGGAAGTGTTATGGGAACACCAATTATTAATCAGCCAGAAGTTGCCATTTTAGCATTAGGAATAATTAAAAAGCGACCAGAAGTTATCACCACAGAAAAAGGTGATGAAATCGCAATTCGTAGTATGATGTACTTATCCTTATCTTTTGATCATCGTGTGGTCGATGGATTTTTAGGAGGTAGTTTTGTAAGAAGAGTTGCCGATTATTTTGAGCAGTTTGATGTAGATAGAAAAATATAAATTAATTGTCATTCAGAGTGTCACACTGAACGCAGTCGAAGTGCGTAGCGAAGAATCTAATTTGAGATTGCCAAATCGTTACTTCCTCGCAATGACATTTAGGAATAATAATAAAATAGATACCTGCTTTTGCAGGCATTTGATATGAAAAAAGACATACTAAAAAAAGGATTTTTAAAACTTTGCACTGCTAAAGCAATGGCAGAATTGTATGAAGCAAACTTTAAACAAGTTTCTAAATACGTGCATGCAACCTCCAGAGGTCACGAAGCAATTCAGGTTGCACTAGGAATGCAATTGTTACCACAAGATTATGCCTTTCCTTATTATAGAGACGATGCCATGTTGCTATCGTTTGGTTTAGAACCATATGATTTAATGTTGCAATTACTAGCAAAAAAATCCGATCCTTTTTCAGGAGGAAGAACCTATTATTCGCATCCAAGTTTAAAGGATGCAGATAAACCAAAAATTCCGCATCAATCTTCAGCAACAGGTATGCAAGCCATTCCTGCAACTGGAGTTGCCATGGGAATGCAGTATATAGAGAATGTTATTCAGAGCGATAGCGAAGAATCTCTCAAACCTATTACAGTTTGTTCTTTAGGAGACGCATCAGTTACCGAAGGAGAAATTGCAGAAGCATTACAAATGGCAGCTTTAAAACAAATGCCAATTTTGTATTTGGTACAAGATAATGGTTGGGATATTTCGGCAAATGCAGCAGAAACAAGAGCACAAAATGCTTTTGAATATGCAAGAGGATTTAACGGATTGGAAGCAATTTCTATTGATGGCGCTAATTTTACAGAGAGTTATGAAGCTGTAGAAAAAGTTATCAAAACCATTCGTGAAGAACGTAGACCATTTTTGGTACATGCTAAAGTTCCGCTATTAAATCATCATACATCTGGAGTACGTATGGAATGGTATCGTGACGATTTAGACGAAGCACGTTCTCGAGATCCGTATCCAGTTTTAAAACAACAACTAGTTGCTAATGGATTTACTAAAACAGAAATTGAAGCACTAGAAAATTCCGCGAAAGCGAAAGTACAATCCGATTTCGAAAAAGCATTACTAGCAGAAGATCCAAAGCCAGAAGATTTATTTACGAACGACTTTGCGCCAACACCAATTACCGAAGAAAAAGGAGAGCGATCTCCAGAAGGAGCAGATAAAGTGGTGATGGTAGATTGCGCATTATTTGCTGTAGAAGAATTAATGAAAAAGCATAAAGAATGCTTGTTATATGGGCAAGATGTTGGTGGAAGATTAGGAGGTGTTTTTA
>JBMZDY010000220.1:0-3750 GCA_049614585.1 Oceanihabitans sp. | reverse complement strand
AACCATTTTTATATTCTTTACTGGTATTTTGCATTTTATTTTCAAGTTGTAAAAAAGAAAAAACAACAAATACTAAAAACGAAATTGAGTCAGAAACAGAAACCGTATCTAAGCCTATAAATAATAGTAAAACTAAAGCTGAAACACCTATAGTGTTTTCTAAAATTAACAGTATTAAAACCGAAGTTAAAATAACTCCAATTAACCATGGAACCATGGTTTTAGAATACAACAATGTGGTTTTATACATAGATCCTGTTGGAGGAGCAGATGCATTTTTAGATCAAAAAAAACCAACTTTAATTTTAATTACTGACATACATGGCGACCATTTAGACCTTAACACATTAAAAGCTATTACAACGAAAACCTCAAGAATAATCGCACCAATTGCTGTAGCCGAAAAATTACCTGAAGCTTTAAATAAAGCTATTTCTGTAATTTCTAATTTTCAAAGTATAGACTTACAAATAGGAAATTCTAAAATTGCAATAGAAGCAATACCTATGTATAATTTAAGAAAAGAAGCATTAAAATACCATCCTAAAGATAGAGGTAATGGCTATGTAATTACTTTAGGAACAGAGCGCATTTACATTTCTGGAGATACCGAAGATATTCCAGAAATGCGAAATCTTAAAAATATTGATATTGCTTTTGTTTGTATGAATTTACCATACACCATGCCTATTGAAAGCGCCGCAAATGCCGTTTTAGATTTTAAACCAAAATACGTTTTACCATATCACTATCGTGGCACCAATGGGTTTAGTGATGTTAATTTATTTAAAAACCTAGTTCTGGATAAAAACAAAAACATAAAAGTAATACCTCTTAATTGGTATCCAGAAGCAGCTTTAGCGAATTAGTTTTTTGTATTTAATTCGTTTTGGTACTAAATCGCCGCCCAAACGTTTCTTTTTATTTTCTTCGTAATCTGAAAAAGAACCTTCAAAGAAATATACTTGTGAGTCTCCTTCGAATGCTAAGATATGAGTACAAATTCGATCTAAAAACCACCTGTCGTGACTAATTACTACTGCACAACCTGCAAAGTTTTCTAGACCTTCTTCTAAAGCTCGCAATGTATTAACATCTAAATCGTTTGTAGGCTCATCTAGCAACAATACATTACCTTCTTCTTTAAGTGTCATTGCAAGATGTAAACGGTTTCGTTCTCCACCAGAAAGCAGTTTTACAGCTTTGTTTTGCTCGCTTCCCGAAAAATTGAATCTACTTAAATATGCGCGAGAGTTTACTTGTTTTCCACCCATCATGACCATCTCTTGCTCATCGCTAAAGTTTTGCCATATCGATTTTTCTGGATCTATATTAGCATGTTTTTGGTCTACATAAGCTAGCTTTGCTGTTTCTCCAACATTAAAAACTCCTTTGTCTGGAGTTTCTTCTCCCATAATCATTCTAAAAATAGTGGTTTTACCAGCTCCATTGGGTCCAATAACACCAACAATTCCTGCTTGTGGTAAATTAAAGTTTAAGTCTTCGTATAATAATTTATCCTCGTAACCTTTACTTACACCAACTGCCTCAATAACATTGGTTCCTAATCGCGGACCATTTGGGATATATATTTCCAGTTTTTCGTCTAACTGTTTTTGGTCTTGCGACATTAACTTATCGTAATTTTTAAGTCTGGCTTTTTGTTTGGTTTGCCTTCCTTTTGCTCCTTGTTTAACCCATTCTAACTCACGTTCTAAGGTTTTTTGACGCTTAGACGCAGTTTTACTTTCTTGAGCCATTCGTTTCGATTTTTGATCTAACCAAGAAGAATAATTCCCTTTCCAAGGAATCCCTTCACCTCGATCTAATTCTAAAATCCAACCAGCAACATTATCTAAAAAATATCTATCGTGCGTTACAGCAATTACAGTCCCTTTATATTGTGCTAAATGGTGCTCTAACCAATGTACCGACTCGGCATCTAAATGGTTGGTAGGCTCGTCTAGCAACAACACATCTGGTTCTTTTAATAATAAACGACACAAAGCTACTCTACGACGTTCACCACCAGAAAGCACACTAATTTTTTTATCGCCATCTGGAGTACGTAAAGCATCCATCGCGATTTCTAATTTGGTATCTAGTTCCCATGCATTAGCCGCATCAATTTGATCTTGTAATTCGGCTTGACGATTCATTAGCTTCTCCATTTTATCGGCATCGCTATACACTTCTTCTAACCCAAATTGATCGTTAATACTATTATATTCATCTAAAATTGCAACGGTTTCTGCTGCCCCTTCTCGAACAATTTCCATTACCGTTTTCGATTCGTCTAGCTTTGGCTCTTGCTCTAAATACCCTACCGTATAATCTTGCGAAAAAACAATGTCGCCTTGGTAATTTTTATCTACTCCTGCTATTAATTTTAAAAGTGTAGATTTTCCAGATCCGTTAAGACCAAGAATTCCAATTTTTGCTCCGTAAAAAAAGCTTAAGTAAATATTTTTTAAAACTGGTGTGTTTGCACTTTTAAATGTCTTGGTAACCCCAGACATTGAGAAAATTATTTTTTTATCGTCAGCCATTCTATAAATTATGAATTTGAAGTATTATAAATTATTAGTAATTGTAAGTAAAAAGCTTATACTCTACCTTTTAAGGCATTAAAAACCCAAGAAATACAGAAAAAACCAAAACCAACAGCTGCTAATCCCCAACCTACAACATCATTATATCTAAAAGCTCCTAAAGCGATTAAGCCTAGACCTACAAATATCATAATCCATGTTGCCCAAGCTAGTACTGTATTTTTATTCATTGCCATATAATTATTCTTATTTTATTTTTTGTGGAAAAACAAATATCGCACTTTTAAATAAAAAAGCACCTTAATTATAGATGCTTTTTTTAATTAACTTATTGGTAAGAAACCCATTTTACCCATTTGGTAATCGCGAAGTGCTTCCATTATTTCGGTTTGGGTATTCATTACATAAGGTCCCCAACTTGCTACTTTTTCGTGAAATGGCTCACCTGATAAAAACAATAGTTTGCTTTTTGTTTTTCCTTTTAAATAAAAACCATCTCCATCACTATTAAAAGTAATTAACTGATTTTTATCTTGTATCAATTCTTTGGTATTATTTATTAATACAGCACCATTTAGCAAATACACTAGAGATTGGTGGTTACTATTTACAGAAAAAAAATGTTCGCCTTCTGGTGCTATATCTATTAAATAAACATGCACCGAAGTTTGTGTAGCAATTTTTCCGTTTTTGCCTTGCAATGCACCAGCAACTACTTGAATACTTACTTTTTTATCTTTAGATGTAACTAGATTAAAATCTTCTTTTTTTATATGTTGGTAATTGGGCTGAATCATTTTTTTATGTGCTGGTAAATTTAACCAAAGCTGTATCCCTTCTAGCACACCTCCTTTGTTTACAAAGTCTTTGGTTGGCCCTTCGGCATGAATAATTCCTCTACCAGCTGTGGTCCATTGTACATCTCCAGCTTTTACTATACTTTGATGCCCCAAAGAATCGCGATGTAATTGTTCGCCTTGAATTAAAAATGTTACAGGCTCAAACCCACGATGCGGATGTGGCCCTAAATCGAAAGGATTATTTTTTTGAGATATTGTATAAGGTCCATAATGATGCAAAAGTATAAATGGGTCTACCATATCAATTTCTTTTGTAGGTATAGGTTGCCTTAGCTCTACTGGTCCCATTTTAATAAAATCGCTTTTCCCTGTTTTTTTTTATTGTATTTAATTTCATG
>JBMZDY010000219.1:0-3758 GCA_049614585.1 Oceanihabitans sp. | reverse complement strand
GCTATAAAAGATATGGTAAGTTATACCAATTCGCGTTTGCAAATAAAATTAAACACTTTTAAAGAGCAAGAAGTTATTGTAGCTCGAGAGCGTGTAAAGGACTTTAAAGCTTGGTTAGAATAAAAGCTAATCGTCTATTCTATTATCATCAAAAGCACTAGGTAAAAGCTTTGGTATAAATTTAATAACTAGTGGTAATAAAAGTGCACCACCTGGAAGTATAAAAATTGCTAAACTAGGAATTGTTTTAAAAATATCTAGTAATTGTTCTTGTACTTTTTTGTGTTCTTCATCGCTTAAATCTCTAACAGTAGATTTAGAAATTAGAAGCATCAATTCTTTACTTTCGCTTAACTCTTTTTGTAGCCTTTTGCTATTTCTAGAAATAAGTTTACTAATCATAGAACTAGAATTATCGTAAAAAGTTTTTACAATATTCTTAGAACCTAATAGTACAATTTGATTTTTATAGGTTTCAAAAAAATATCTAATCGATTTTTTAGATAGGTAAAGGTTTTCTTTTTCTAAATTTAAATCTAAAGCTAATTGGTCTAAAAATAGTTGCTCTTTGGTATCTATAGTCTCATCGCTCCAGGTTGCCATACAAGCCATATCAAGAATATATTGTGCTTCCAATTTGTTTTTAATTATACAAATAGCTTGTAAATAAGTTATGTTAGATTTGTTTTGGTAGCGCAACGACTGTTCAAATAACTTAATTAAACTACTGTCGTATTCACTTTTTGTTTCTTTGGCATTTAATACATTTAAAACAATAGTTTCTATAGCAGACTCTAGGTTTTTAATATAATCTGTAGTTATTTCATTGTTTTTTAAAAAGTGTTTATATGCTAAAACATCTATATACAAAAGGGCATTTGTTATAAAATAATTAAAGCTTTTCGATAATATATTATCATCAATTAAAACTCTTTTATGAATTATTTTTTCTAATAAACCAGCAGAATTTTTTTCACCAAGTAGCTCTTTAAAATATGAGGTTTTATATTCTTCAATTTGCGTATAAAAAGCTATAGTGCTATCAATAAAATTGGTGCGTACTCCCGATTTTTTATGCGAATAATAAAAAGAAATACAAAGGTTTAATTTGCAAATTTCTTCGTTCGATAAATCTTTTTTTTCAATTAAATTATTTGCAACAATAACATTGTTACCATAAATAAATCCGCTTTCTCGTAGCGCAAGATAAAATGTACTACTAGAAAAATTTTCTATAGTATTATTGGTTTCTAATGCATTAAGTAATTTGCTTACCCAACCATTTGCCGATGGATTCATGGTTAATTTATTTATCTATGGTAAAGATAAATTATTATACTTTAAAAACGATACATCTATTTATAAACGCTACTTTTTTTAATTTTTAAATAATAAGATTTGTTACTACTAGTATGCAAATCCTTTTTTTTAGCTACTTTTATTGCTTAATATTTACATGATGCCATACAAACAATTTGAGGAGTATAATATAAAAGTTACCAACGAAATTAAATCGCAATTTAAAAGTATTATTACCGATTTAGGTGAAGATACCAAACGCGATGGTTTGTTAAAAACTCCAGAGCGTGCTGCTAAAGCAATGCAGTTTTTAACACAAGGTTACGACCAAGATCCTGAAGAAATTTTAAAAGGAGCTATGTTTAATGAGGACTATAATGACATGGTTATTGTAAAAGACATCGAGCTATATTCTTTATGCGAACACCATTTACTACCTTTTTTTGGAAAAGCGCATATTGCATATATACCAAACGGAAAAATAGTAGGATTAAGTAAATTACCTAGAATTGTTGATGTGTTTTCCAGAAGGTTACAAGTGCAAGAACGCTTAACACACCAAATACTAGACTGTATAAACGACACCTTAAAACCGCAAGGAGTTGCAGTAGTGATAGAAGCGTCGCATATGTGTATGATGATGCGTGGCGTGCAAAAACAAAATTCGGTAACAACAACCTCTGGTTTTAGAGGGCAGTTTGAAAAAATTGAAACTAGAAATGAGTTTTTAAAATTGATAAGCGAAAAACTATCGTAAAATACTATTTGTAACAAATAATAGTAATTATATACTTATAAAGTGTCCGTTAATATTGGCACTTTTTTTGTGTTAATAAGTTAAAATACAAATTACTATGAATTTACAATTTAAAAATAAATATAAAACATTAGCCTTAAGTATTGCATTTGATGCAATTGGCTTTATTCCATTTATCGATCTGGTTTGGGCGCCACTTTCAGGGTATTTAATGACTAGAATGTATAAAGGCGAAATAGGAAAGAGGGCAGGAATATTCACTTTTATAGAAGAGATTATTCCAGGTTTAGATTTTATACCAACATTTACTATTATGTGGTTTTATACCTTTGTTTTTAAAAAGAACAAGAACGCAGAAACTATAATTGATGTAGAGATTATGGATTAAAAAAAAAGCGGCCAATTGGCCGCTTTTTTTTGCTTTTTGTATTTTAAAATGTATAACCTATAGATAAACTAAAGTTGCTTCCTATATTATAAATTCCATCTGGTTTCAATCTAGACATGTGGTTTACATATTTTTTATTGGTTAAATTAGTTCCTGTAAATTGAAATTTAAACAAGTTTTTTAAAACTAATATTTCGCCACCAAAACCTGCACTTAACAAGTTGTATCCCGATGTGTTGCTTTCAAAATCACTAGTGTTGTTTTGAGACAATACAGAGCTTAAAGTAACAAACGCATTACCAGATTTTAAAGGCTTAAACTGGTAATCTACATGTAATGTGTTTTTAATTTTGTTTGCTGGAATTAATGGTAAATAGTCACCGTTTTTTTGTTTCCCTGTAACACTTTCAAAACTACTTTCTATATGTAACCAATCTAGAGGATGCGGATGTATGTGTAGCCCAATTTCTCCACCATATAAATTAGCATCTTCTTGAAGATATAGAAAGACAGGATCGCTATCCATTAATTCGCCATTAGGAGATAAATAAATGTAGTTATTAATTGTATTATAAAAGCCATTCGCAAAAATTTCTAGATGGTCTGTCTTATATTCTAAGGCTAAATCGGTTTGGAAATTTTGTTCGTTTTTTAAGTTTTGGTTTCCAACCTCAAAACGGTTGGTACCTTCGTGTGAGCCATAAGAAGTTAATTCGGCAAGATTAGGTGCTCGAAAACCAGATGCTATATTTAATCGCGCAACAAGGTTGTTTGTAAGGTTTGTTTTAAAGCCAAGAGCTCCATTAAAACTGGTAAAGTTTTTGCTTAATGTATTTGCTACTTTAATTTTTCTAGAATCGAATCTAGCGCCAATTTGCACATCAATTTTATTAAAATGAATATGCGATGTAGCTAGAACACCAAAATCGTTAGTAGTTGCATTTGGTATAAGTTGTTCTTCACCATAGTTTGTATTTGTTTGGTGCATACCTTGTAAACCAACTATAGTTTCAAACTTCCCCATTTTTGGTAAATGATACTTTAAATCGTAATTAAAGGTTTTTAGTTTCATTTGAAGCGCAGGATGTAATTCTTCTTCATGATGCTCTGCTTCCTCTCCTTCATCATGGTCATCGTCGTCATCGTCTTCATCTCCATCATCATGATCATCATCATGTTCGCCATGGTGATGCTCTTCTTCAAATTCTTTTCTGTCGTTATAGGTATATCCTAAGTTTAAATCGAAACTTGAATTTTCTAAAAACAAGGTAGACTTCGAACTAAATATATGGTTACTTATTTCTTGAAAAGGTA
>JBMZDY010000218.1:0-3783 GCA_049614585.1 Oceanihabitans sp. | reverse complement strand
CAAACACAAAACCAATGTTTAACGGAAAACCCGAAGCTTGGAGTGTAGACAAAATTGCTACTTTAGCATAAAAAATATTGGTCTAAAAAAAATATTATAACATATATTACAAAACATGTTCGCAATACTTAAAAAAGAAATAAACACCTTCTTCGCCTCTTCTATAGGTTATTTAGTTATTGCCATTTTTTTACTATTAAACGGTTTGTTTTTATGGGTTTTTAAAGGCGAATTTAACATACTAGATAATGGGTTTGCAGATCTATCTTCTTTCTTTTTATTAGCGCCATGGATTCTTATTTTTCTTATTCCTGCGGTAACCATGCGAAGTTTTGCAGACGAAAAAAAACAAGGCACTCTAGAATTACTACTAACAAAACCCATTAGCACCTTAAAAATTACCCTTGGTAAATACCTTGGTGCATTTATACTTATTATAATTGCACTTTTACCTACTCTATTATATGTATATACAGTTCACCAACTAGGAAACCCAATTGGCAACCTAGATGTAGGCAGTATTCTAGGATCGTATTTTGGTTTATTATTTTTAGTTTCTGCTTATACCGCAATTGGTGTTTTTGCATCTTCTATTACGCAAAATCAAATAGTAGCTTTTATAATTTCGGTTTTTTCATGCTTCTTCTTTTATATTGGATTTGAAGGTCTTGCCGATTTTGCTTCCAGTTCCTTTCTAGAGCAATTAGGCATGAATTACCATTACAAAAGCATGCAACGTGGTGTTATAGATACAAGAGATGTATTTTATTTTCTTAGTGTCAGTATTGTATTTATTTTGTTAACCGTATTTAGTATAAACACAAAAAGCTTTAACAAAAAAAAGTTAATAACGCTTACCGCAATTATATTAGGCCTTTTTATATTAAATACAATTACTACAACTAGTGGTTTATACCAACGTTTAGACCTTACAAAAGACAACCGTTACACAATAAGCCCAGCAACACTAACCATTTTAGATAAAATAGAGTCTCCTATTATAGTAGATGTATTTTTAGAAGGAGACGATTTCCCTTCGGAATTTAGAAAACTAAAAACCGAAACCAGGCAACTACTAGAAGAGTTTTCGGCTGAAAACAAAAGCATAAAATTTAGTTTTATAAATCCGTTAGAAGACGAATCTACAAGCGATCGCGTTTTGCAACAATTAAGCCAACGAGGCTTAACACCAATGCAAGTAAGTGTACAAGAAAACGGAAAAACCAGTCAAGAAATTGTTATCCCTTGGGCTTTAGCTAGCCATAATAATGTAACCGTAAAAATTCCATTAATTAAAAATAAAATTGGAGCAACTTCCGAAGAAAGAATATCCAACTCCTTACAACATCTGGAATATGCATTTGCCGATGCATTTAGCAAACTTGTAAATCCAAAACGTAGAAAAGTAGCAATATTATGTGGTAACAACCAGTTGGAAGACAAATACATTTTCGATTATGTAAAAACACTACGCGATTATTATTTTATTGCGCCATTTACATTAGATAGTGTTGCTAGTAATCCGCAAAAAACCACAAAAGCTTTACAAGAATTCGATTTAATAATATCTGCAAAACCTACCGAAGCTTTTACCGAAAAAGAAAAATTTGTACTAGACCAATACACCATGAACGGCGGAAAAAGCCTTTGGTTAATAGATGCAGTAAGTATAGAAAAAGATAGTTTATATAATGACTCTGGAAAAAATATTGCAATAGCAAACAATTTAAATTTAACCGATTTCTTTTTTAAATATGGTGTTCGTATAAATCCAGTATTAATAAACGATTTATATTCGGCACCAATAACATTAGCAACAGGAGAAGGTAGCCAATCGCAATTTCAACAAGTACCTTGGTTTTATTCGCCTTTAGTAAACAGCAAAAACAACCATCCTATAACCAATAATTTAAATTTAGTAAAATTCGATTTTGCTAATCAAATAGATACTTTAAAAAACAAAGTAGACAAAACCATACTTTTAAAAAGTTCTGTACTTACAAAAATAGATGGCACTCCTAGAGAAATAAACTTAGAAATGGCTAGAAAAGAGCCAGACCCAAAAGCATACAATAAAGGAGGCCAAAATCTTGCTGTTTTATTAGAAGGAACCTTTACTTCGGTTTATAATAATAGAATAAAACCATTTACATTATCTAACGAAAAAAACATTAGTAAGCCAACAAAAATTATTGTAATAGCAGATGGCGATGTAATAAAAAACGAGGTTAGCAGAAAAGGTCCAGAAGAATTAGGATTCGATAAATGGACAGGGCAAACCTATGGCAATAAAGAGTTTTTACTAAATGCAGTTAATTATTTACTTGACGATTCAGGACTAATAAACATACGTTCTAAAGAAATTGCTGTAGCATTTTTAGACCCAAAAAAAATAACAAATCAGAAAACAAAATGGCAAGTATTAAATTTAATTGTTCCACTTGCTTTACTAGGTATTTTTGGATTTATCTTTAATTACTTAAGAAGAAAAAAGTACGCAAAAAATTAAATATATTTTAAAACCAAAAAAAAACCTATCTGTGGGAATAAGTTGTTAATAAGTTTGTTTCCTTTTTCAGTAGCTTTAAGATATATTTGTAATTATTCTATAACCCAACGAATTAACGAATTCTATATATGAAATTTATTGTATCTAGCACTTATTTACTAAAACAGTTACAAGTTTTAGGCGGTGTAATTAACAACTCGAATACCTTACCAATTTTAGACAATTTTTTATTTGATTTAAATCAGAATAAATTAACTGTTTCTGCAAGTGATTTAGAAACCACAATGGTTGCAACACTAGACGTAGAAAGTGATAACGAAGGAAGCATTGCTGTACCAGCACGTTTACTTTTAGACACTTTAAAAACGTTTCCAGAACAGCCATTAACCTTTGTAAAAGAAGAAAATAATACTATAGAAATAAGTTCAAACCATGGTAAATATGCACTAGCATATGCAGATGGTGCCGAATTCCCAAAAGCTGTAACGCTAGACAACCCAAGTGCTACAACAATTTCGGGAAACATTTTAGCTACTGCGATTAACAAAACAATATTTGCTGCAGGTAACGACGATTTACGACCAGTAATGAGTGGTGTGTTTTTTCAGTTTTCTACCGAAGGTTTAACATTTGTTGCAACCGATGCGCACAAACTAGTAAAATATAGTAGAGAAGATGTAACCGCAAACCAAGTAGCAGAATTTATAATGCCTAAAAAACCTTTAAACTTATTAAAAGGAATTTTAGCAGCTAGCGAAGAAGATGTTACTATAGAGTATAACGATTCTAACGCAAAGTTTACTTTCGAAAATACCGAATTAATTTGTAGACTTATTGATGGTAAATATCCAAACTACGAAGCAGTAATTCCTAAAGAGAACCCAAATCGATTAAACATAGATCGTACACAGTTTTTAAACTCGGTTCGTAGAGTTAGTATTTTCTCGAATAAAACAACACATCAAATCCGATTAAAAGTTGCTGGTGCCGAATTAAATATTTCTGCCGAAGATATTGATTACGCAAACAAAGCAGAAGAGCGTTTAACTTGTAATTACCAAGGCGACGATATGCAAATAGGTTTTAACTCTCGTTTTTTAACCGAAATGCTAAACAACCTAACAAGCGACGAAGTACAGTTAGAAATGAGCTTACCAAATAGAGCAGGTATTTTAACACCAACAGATGGTTTAGACCAAGGCGAACAAGTAACCATGCTTGTAATGCCAGTGATGCTAAACAACTAAAATCTATTTATTTACATATAAAAAAAG
>JBMZDY010000217.1:0-3789 GCA_049614585.1 Oceanihabitans sp. | reverse complement strand
AAGTTTCCAATTTAAGGTAGAACCAAAATCGCTATAATTTTCAAAACGTAAAGCACCACCAATTAAGAAATCTTCTGTAAAATTAAATTCACTATCTAAATAAATTCCGTAGTTCGTTCTACTTCTGTCTATTTCATTTTCTGGGCTGTAACCAGGGAAACCTTGAGATCCTCCTGGTAGTTCATCGCCATTAGAATCTGTAGCAACAACTTGTGTAGCAGGGTTAGTAATTGGCACTCCGTTTTCATCGTATAAAGCATAAGAAGAAACTTCTCCTGCAAATATTCCAAAGTTTTCTGTACGGTATTCCATACCAAATGCAAGGCTAACTCCAGCTGCAACATCTTCAAAATACTTATTGAAATCTATTCCTGTTGTATTTTGTGATAAGTAATGTCCACCAGCATCAAAATCTGTTGGAGATGCATCTTGCATAGAAGCATTATTACTTCCTTTTATATAATAGTGAAAATTGTTTTTACCATAAGTGTTATTAAAATCTGCATTCCATCCATTATTCATTTCATGACGTACACCAGCAGAAACAGAAACATCGGTTATTGTAGAAGTAATTCTTGGTGTAAAACCATTTGGGTGAATACTTGGTACCGATCGGTTATCTCCATCATCAAAACTATCTCTTGAAAATGCGTATGCGTTTGTGTCTCTAAAGTTTCTACCACCAAAAGCATAAATTTCGGTTTTATCACCTACAGGTACCGATCCGTTTATCATAAAATTAAAGCCGTCAACTCCTGCGCTACCATATCCTTTACGCCATGAAAATCCAGGACGTAAGGTGTTGTCTTTAGATAAAAACTCGGTTGTAAAATTAACAAACCCACCATTTTTACCAATAGAAGCACCATAGTTAAGGTCTATTTTAACGGTTTCTCCATCGTATTTTTTATCATCGCCATCTAATCTATTTTCGCCTTCTACATTGTATAAGGTTTCTCCGGTTTTTTCTTCCCAGCCATCGCCTACAGCAGTACTATAAGCGCCATAAGTTACACTACCACTTACACCGTCTGTGTTGTCTTTTAATACAATATTAATTACACCAGCAATAGCATCCGATCCATATTGTGCAGAAGCACCATCTCTTAATACTTCAATTCTTTTTATTGCAGAAGCAGGAATAGCGTTTAAATCGGTTCCAGAGTTTCCTCGTCCTCTTGTACCAAATATATTTACTAAAGACGATTGGTGTCTACGTTTACCATTAATTAATACTAATGTTTGGTCTGGGCCTAAACCTCTTAACGAAGCAGGTACTACGTGATCTGCACCATCCGATCCAGATTGCTTACTAGCGTTAAAAGAAGGAGCGGCATATTGTAAAATTTCGTTTACTTCTACTTTTCCGGTTAGTGAGGCTATTTCAGAAACATCTAAAACATCAACAGGTACAGCTGTATCTACAGCAGTTCGCTTTGGACTTCTAGAGCCTACAAGTATTACTTCATCTAAACCTACACCTTCTGTTAAAGTTATAGAAATACTAGATTGCCCATCTACAACAATTTCTTGAGTGTCATAACCTACATAACTAAATACAAGTGTGGCATTTTCTGAAATAGTAATGGAGTAATTACCATCAAAATCTGTAACTACTCCATTGGAAGTGTCTTTCTCTATTACATTTACATTTGGAAGCGGTGTTCCATTTGCATCTGTAATTGTACCCGATACATTTTGCGCTAACGCAAAGTTGATGCTTAAAATTGATAGCATCCAAAATAAAAAGTGTTTCATGAATTAATTGTTTTTTGATTAGTTTATGCTAAAGATATATAATTTGAGAATTGATTGTGCACATTTTATATATAGTTTTTAACTTATTTATTAAAATGAAACGAATATTATTTGGTAAAAGGTATATTTGCAAACGTTTAAAAAAGAAAAGTTTCTTGTAATAAAAAGGTTACAAGATTAAAGTTTAATTAAAAATATTCCGCATTTACGGAAAATAATATGAAAGCAGGAATTGTAGGATTACCAAATGTAGGAAAATCTACTTTATTTAATTGTTTGTCTAATGCTAAAGCGCAAAGTGCAAACTTTCCGTTTTGTACAATCGAGCCAAATATAGGAGTAGTTAATGTACCAGATCCTAGATTAGAAAAGTTAGAAGAATTAGTAAATCCAGAACGTGTTTTACCTGCAACTGTAGAAATTGTAGATATCGCAGGATTAGTAAAAGGAGCAAGTAAAGGTGAAGGTTTAGGAAATCAGTTTTTAGCAAATATTAGGGAAACCGATGCTATTTTACACGTACTACGTTGTTTTGATAACGATAATATTGTACATGTAGATGGTAATGTAAATCCAATTCGCGATAAAGAAACTATCGATATGGAGTTGCAATTAAAAGATTTAGAAACGGTAGAAAAAAAATTAGACAAAGTAAAACGAGCGGCAAAAACTGGAAATAAAGAAGCCCAAAAAGAAGAGGCAGTTTTATTAAAACTAAAAGAAAATTTAGAAGCAGGTACCTCGGTTCGAGCATTAGAGTTTAGTGAAGAAGACTATTTAGAATTTGTAAAGCCATCTCAATTAATTACCGACAAACCAGTAATGTATGTTTGTAATGTAGACGAAGGCGCTGCGGTTACTGGTAATGCTTATGTAGAAGAAGTTAAAGCTGCTGTTGCAAATGAAAATGCAGAAGTTTTAGTACTTGCTGTTGGTACAGAAGCAGATATTAACGAATTAGACGATTACGAAGAGCGCCAAATGTTTTTACAAGATATAGGTTTAGAAGAGCCTGGTTCTGCAAAATTAATACGCTCTGCATATAAGCTTTTAAACCAGCAAACTTATTTTACAGCTGGAGTTAAAGAAGTTCGTGCTTGGACAGTAAATATTGGTGCATCTGCACCACAAGCAGCAGGAGTAATTCATACCGATTTCGAAAAAGGATTTATTCGCGCAGAGGTTATTGCTTACAACGACTACGTAACTCATGGTAGCGAAGCAAAAGTTAAAGAAGCAGGTAAAATGCGCGTAGAAGGTAAAAACTACATTGTTAAAGATGGAGACGTTATGCATTTCTTATTTAATGTGTAATTTTTTAATACTAATATATATTCTAAAAAGCCAATGTTCTCAACAACATTGGCTTTTTTATTGTTAATTACTTTGTCTATTGTCTGTTTCATTTTTTACTGCGAAATATTATATTAGCAACTTATCTTATTTCTCGCTTTTATGTCGAAACAAACCAACTATACCGAAGATAATATACGATCCCTAGACTGGAAAGAGCATATTCGTATGCGTCCAGGAATGTATATTGGTAAATTAGGCGATGGCTCTTCACCAGACGATGGTATTTATATTCTATTAAAAGAAGTCTTAGATAACTCGATAGACGAGTTTGTAATGGGCGCTGGTAAAACCATAGAAATTTCTATACAAGGAACAAAAGTTATTGTTCGAGATTATGGACGTGGAATTCCCTTAGGTAAGGTTGTAGATGTAGTATCTAAAATGAATACTGGTGGAAAATACGATTCTAAAGCTTTTAAAAAATCGGTTGGTTTAAATGGGGTTGGTACTAAAGCTGTTAATGCATTGTCTTCTTTTTTTAGAGTAGAGTCTACCAGAGATAGTAAAAGTGCTTCGGCAGAATTCGAACAAGGAAACCTTATTAATAAAGAATTATTAGAAGATACCTCAAGACGTAAAGGAACTAAAGTTTCTTTTATACCAGACGAAGTAATTTTTAAAAATTATAAATACCGTAATGAGTATGTAGAAAAAATGCTTAAGTACTATGTGTAT
>JBMZDY010000216.1:0-3791 GCA_049614585.1 Oceanihabitans sp. | reverse complement strand
ATTGAACTTCCTGGTTCGTTTGCAGGAATAATAATTTCACCAATTCCAGAACGAGGACCAGAAGCCATCATTCTAATATCGTTGGCGATTTTATTTAACGATACTGCTAACTGTTTTAATGCTCCATGGGTTTCTACTAAAGCATCGTGAGCTGCTAAAGCTTCAAATTTATTTGGTGCAGTTATAAATGGAAGCCCTGTAAATTCTGCAATAAACTCACTAACTCTTTTTGCATATCCTTTTGGTGTATTTAAACCGGTTCCTACTGCTGTACCTCCAAGCGCTAACTCACTTAAATGTGCTAGAGTGTTTTCTAAAGCTTTTAATCCATGATCTAATTGCGAAACATAACCAGAAAATTCTTGCCCTAAGGTTAGAGGAGTAGCATCCATTAAATGGGTTCGTCCAATTTTTACAACCTCTTTAAAGTCTTCCGATTTTTTTTGTAATGTATCTCTTAATTGTTTTACACCAGGAATTGTATTAGAAACTATTTTTTTATATGCTGCTATATGCATTCCTGTTGGAAAAGTATCGTTAGAAGATTGCGATTTATTTACATCGTCGTTAGGTTGAATTGTTTTTTCACCTTCTCCAATTGTTTTTCCTGCAATTTGGTGTGCTCGGTTTGCAATCACTTCGTTAACATTCATGTTACTCTGGGTTCCCGAACCGGTTTGCCATATTACTAAAGGAAATTGCGCATCGTGCATTCCTGTTAAAATTTCATCGCATACTTGCGCAATTAAATCTCGTTTTTCTATTGCTAATACACCCAATTCACAATTTGTAAATGCTGCAGCTTTTTTTAAATACGCAAAACCGTATACAATTTCTAATGGCATAGAAGCAGAAGCACCTATTTTAAAGTTATTTCTAGATCGTTCGGTTTGTGCTCCCCAAAGTTTATTGGCTGGTACTTGAACTTCACCCATTGTATCTTTTTCTATTCTATATTCCATGGTATTTATTTTAAAATATTTAATTGCTTGTTTTATACTACAAATTTACAGATTTATACCATAAAATATGCCTTACTGCAGCTTTAAATTTTATATAAAAAAATCTCATAAAACAGTTTTTTAATCTGCTTTATGAGATTACTCAAATTCATAATAAGGTATTAGCTTTTTATTTTTTTTTGTTTCTTAATTTTTCCTCCTTTTTTATAATAGTAATAATCATCGTTATTGCTGTGGTAATCACCAGGAGTGTAATTATTAGAATTCCCAAAATGGTTATCGTTACAAGCGTGTAGGCCACATATACCACAGTTTTGATTGCTGTAGTTTACAAAACCAGAAGTACCAATAATCATTCCGCGTCTGTTATATCTTATATTTAAACCTCCAATTTGTTTTACCAAACCAGAACGGTTATAGTTTATATAAACAGAACCTAATCTTTTTACTTGACCAATTCTATTGTAGTTTACAAATACATTACCAATTCTTCTTATTTTACCATCTCTATCGTGTTTAATTACGGTTCCTCGTGGTCTTCTAGAAGTTGCATAATGTACTCTGGTACCTGGTGCTCCAAAAGTTTGATTAATTTTATTCCCTCTTGAACGTACATTTCTTGTTCTGTAATATGTATCGCCATGAGTATAGTCTAGATTGGTATTAAAATCGAAACTTCCATCTGGGAAAATCAGGAATTCCACGCCACGTTCTACAAACAATATTGGTTGTGCAAAATTGTAGCTTGCATTACTTAAATCTTTCCCTTGTTTTGTTGTTGCAGATTGTTTTTCTGCTGCTGTTACAGTTGTTAATGCCATTAACAAACTTGTAAATAATAGTACTAAATTTTTCATAGTATTAGGGTTTTAGATTACGCCTACTCGTAAAGCTTTTCGGCATTCGCTATTTGTTAAGTAAGTTTCAATTGTCGTGCCAAAAACATATGCGCTTATATATTAGGTGGTTACAATCTTTTTTGTGATAACAAAAAGAGCTAAGAATGAGAAGTAACAATAGATTGTTTAAAAATAAGTTGCAATAGCATACAAGTTTCCTTTAAGACTTGCCAATATAATTTTAATGATTACTTTTATAGAAACTAACCATTAAATATGTCTGTACAATTAAAAGATTGTAAGAATTGCGAAAAACCTTTTGATGAATCTTATGAATTTTGTCCACATTGCGGACAAAAAGATAAAGATGAATTAACTATTGGTGTTTTATTTTATAATACTATTAGTAATTATTTTTCTTTTGATGCTCGATTTTTTAAAAGCTTTATACCGCTGCTTTTTAGACCAGGTTATTTAGCACGAAAATTTATTGAAGGAAAGCGATTGTTGTATTTACATCCTGCACAAATGTATTTATTTATAGCTGTTGTATTTTTCTTTTTGAATTCGTTTAATATAAATAAATGGAAAAATGAACTCGATACAAATTTAGCAAAAACCCTTCAAAAAGAAAGGGTTGCAGATACCATTACAAATGAAAAACAAAGAGATTCTCTAAAACTAATTGAAGAAACAAAGCAGAAAGTTGAAGATTCTATTTCTAAAGCAAAAATACGTAAAGCATTAGAAGACAATAAAGGAATAACTGGTTTGTCGCAAAAAGACATTGATTCTTTAGTAAATATTACAAATACTAAAACTAATGATTTGACTTTTGATTTTGATGATAAGAAAGTAGATTCTCTTATAGCTATAAATGCTTCAGATAATGAGGTTTTTCGAGCAATGGGAATGCCAGAAGATGCAGGTCGTTATAAGAAACGCTTTTATGGACAGATGCTAAAATTTTATAGATCCCGTGAAGGAGGAAGTATTTTGCAACGTTTTTATGATACTATTCCTATTGCGATGTTTTTTTTATTACCACTTTTTGCTTTAATTTTAAAAATACTGTACTTAAGACGAGGTCGTTATGCACATCACTTGGTATTTAGTTTTTATTATTTCTCCTTTTTATTTACTGTGTTTAGTATTCTTATTGGTGTAAACTTTATTTTTGATATTCCAGATTGGATTGATTGGCTAGTAGCATTTTCAACATTTTTCTATTTGTTTTTTGCTTTAAAGCGTTTTTACCAGCAAGGTTGGTTTTGGAGTTTTTTAAAAGCGAGTATAACTACTTTTATTTTTGTGATATTTGTAGCGCCTTTAGCAATGGTGTTTTTAAGTGTATTTGCTTTTTATTTTTATTAGCTTTTGAAGTAAAAGTATAGTTAAAGCTTGTCCTTTAAATACCTTCCTGTAACCGATGCTTTAGTTTTTACAATTTCTTCGGGTGTTCCAGTTGCAACAAGTTTTCCGCCATTTTCACCACCTTCTGGGCCTAAATCTATAATGTGATCTGCACATTTAATTAATTCTAAATTGTGCTCTACTACAATTATAGAATGTCCTTTGTTAATTAAGGCATAAAAAGATTTTAATAGCTTTTTAATATCGTGAAAGTGCAATCCTGTAGTAGGCTCATCAAAAATAAACAATGCTTTTTCTTGTCTTGAACCTTTACCAAGAAATGTAGCTAATTTTATGCGCTGTGCTTCGCCTCCAGAAAGCGTGGAAGAACTTTGTCCTAATGTTACATAATCAAGACCTACGTCCTGCAATGGCTGTAATTTACTTTGTATTTTTAATTGTTCGTTTTCTTTAAAAAAGGCAATGGCATCGTCTATAGTTAAATTTAATATATCGTCTATGTTTTTGTTTGCAAAAGTAACTTCAATTACTTCCTTTTTAAAACGTTTTCCTTTACAAGTTTCGCATTCTAAATGCACATCTGCCATAAATTGCATTTCTATGGTAACTTCACCTT
>JBMZDY010000215.1:0-3798 GCA_049614585.1 Oceanihabitans sp. | reverse complement strand
TGTTTACAAGAACACCTAATTTATCTTTAGTATATGGTATGCAAGGAATTTCTTATTCTGGCAATAACTCTGTTTCAACAGCAGCTCCAAATGCAAATCAAGATACAGATATTTTTATAGATTTTGATGGCGCTGATGGAGCATCAACAAAAGGACATATAGGAGATGTCGAGGTTTTTGATGCCAACAAATGTTTTAATCTATGTGACTTCGAATAACAATAAACCAAAGAAAAGCTATTAATCAATAATCCAAAAGGCAATAGCGATAATATCAAAGTTGCCTTTTATAAAACAAAAATTATGAACCCAGAAATTAAACACATACTAGAACCCCAAGAAAAAATACTTTGGCATGGAAAGCCAGATATAAAATCGCTATTATTTTTTGCCATTTTATGTTCTACATTCGTGCTGTTTATAGCAGCAATTCTATTTTTCAATTTAGATAGCGATACGCTTAAATGCACAATAAATGGCATAAAAAAAACAGGAACAGCTTGTAGCAAAACCTTTTATATTATTTGTACTGTACTTGTATTTGTAGCATTTACTATTCCGTTGGTAATGTATTTATATTATAAAGTAACCCATTATGTAATTACCAATAAACGCATTCTTATAAATTCGGGTTTTATAGGTGCAGATATTCGCTCTATTTACTACGATCAAATTAAAAGTGCCTTTGTAAACGTAGGCTTAATAGGAAAACTTTTTGGCACAGGAACTATTTTAATAGATACTGGCAGAATAACACAAAGCCGTAGAAGAGGTTCGAAAACTACTTACGATAGGTTCCGCTTTATAATACAACCATATAGCGTTTATAAATTTGTACAACAAGGTTTATCTAATAGAAAAGAAGGAATGCATTCTGGTAGAGCCGATTTTGAAAGCAATAAAGAAGCTTTTAAAGAATTTATTCAAGAAACCGAAAAAATGAAAAACAGCAATACCTAAAATTTTGTAGGTAAAAACTTATTAAAACACTATATTTAGAAAACACTAAAATCCATTATTATGAAAATAACACGAACATTACTTTTAATATCTATTGCATTACTAGCATTATTATTATTTAGAACTTGTGATGCGAATAATTGTTCTTTAAATGAACAAGAAGTAATAAGCACTTACGTAGATTCTAGACATACCATTACCATGCAACAAACTAAAGAGTTGCAATTAAATTACAAAAATAGGTTTATTCCTGAAATAAAAAAGCTTCAAGAAGACCCTGGGAATGGTGAAGTAAGGCCAGATTATTTGCCAACCGAATACTCTTTAATACCATTACAAAAACTAAAAGATTACATTAATTTTTTAGAGGTTTTACAAGAAAAAAACCCTAACCAAACAATTACAGGAGTTGCTATTAATTTTGGAGCTTATAATTTAAATAAAAGTGCTACTAATAAATCTAAGGAGTCTGCTGAAAAAGATCCTAAACAAAAAGGAGATTATAGAGGTAGAATGACAACATTTTTCACACCTACCTTTTATAATGGAGAAATAGATTCTGAATATGATGCAGAAAAACACACTCCGTTTTATATAGATTACGATGATGAATCAGACAAATTTAAAGGTACATTTGTTGCTCTAGATACCTATACACAAACAAGTACTGGCGAATTACAAAACAACCTAAGCAATAAAGCCAATACAAAAGTTTTAGAAGCTAGTAGTATTCCAAATTTTATAAGCATGCTAAAACGTAAAAGCACTAAAAAAAGAGCAAATGCGCAAAGTGCTGCCATGAACGAATTTACAGACATGCCTCCAAAAAGATCTGGCAATTAATAATTAAGTAATCTAAAAAATGGATATAATTTATGAATACTTAATAGATACTTATGTATACCTACAATTACCACCTGTAGTTATTGGTTTATTGCTCTGGAAAAGATTTAATTTTGCGTATAAATTATTTATTCTGTTATTACTTTACACGGTTTTAAACGAATTATTTAAATGGTATTATGGGAATAACATTAGTATAAATCAAAACAAAATTTTTAGTAATTTATGGAATAGTATATATTTTGGGTTTCTGTTTTGGCTATTTTTTAAAAAATGTAGTAGCAAAATTTTAAAAAAAACAATACTTATTATTAGCGCTATTTTTATACTAAGTATGGGCTACGAATTACTTATTGAAAGTAAAAACTATTATTCCCAATCGCAAGTAAAGCCTTATATTGTTGGAGGTTTCGGAATATTAATTTGTGTGTTTTTATATTTTGTTAATATCCTGCAGTCTAAAAGCATTACAACTATTTATTTCGATTTACTATTTTGGATA
Organism: Oceanihabitans sp.; assembly: GCA_049614585.1. GTDB lineage: Bacteria > Bacteroidota > Bacteroidia > Flavobacteriales > Flavobacteriaceae > Oceanihabitans. The sequence continues at coordinate 1,494 of JBMZDY010000215.1, read as the reverse complement.
GCAATAGCACATTTTATTTATTACCTAGGTTTTACGCCCTTTAAAGTTGGCGAAAATTACTTTGCTTCCTTCGAAAAATACCATCATTTATTTAATATAAAAATTCATGTTACATTTATTAAAAGTATAATTTTAAGCATTGGTTTTATAGTATGCAGTCGCCAGAAAGTTCAATAGTCATTCTTTTTATTGTTATACTCATTTGTTTGGGTGTGTTTTTAGTATTGTTATTTCTTATTTTTTTAAAAAGAAAAAACAAACTCATGCAACAAAATATAGAAGCTGCGTTACTAAGTCAAAAAAAGCAACACGAGCTAGAGCTTAAAGCATTGCGTGGGCAAATGAATCCGCATTTTGTACACAACTCATTAAATGCAATTCAATATTACATACAGCAAAACGACGTAGAAACCAGCGAGAATTATTTGGCAAAATTCTCGAAGCTTATGCGGCAATTTTTCGATTATTCTAGACAACAAAACATTCGTATTAGCGAAGAAATACATCTATTAGAAAACTACTTAAAGATGGAAAAAATGCGTTTCGAAGAAAAACTAGAATACGTTATTACTGTAGACCCAAAACTAGATATAGAAGAAGAGCAAATTCCATCTATGTTATTGCAACCACTTGTAGAAAATGCTATAAATCATGGCTTGTTTCATAAAAAAGGAAAAGGACTTGTAAGTATTCAGTTTCTATATAAAAACGAAAATAGTTTTGTGGTTAAAGTAATAGATAATGGTATTGGCATACAAAAAGCAAAAACACTAAATAAATCTATTCAAAAAGAAAACGAATCGCATTCTTCAACAGTATTAGAAGAGAGGCTTCACTTTTTAAAACAAAGTAGTAATTGGGACATAAGTTATAGCATTCAAGATCGATCGTTATCTAGTAATACTAGCGGAACAGAAATAATATTAACCTTTAATCTAAACAACCATGAAGATTAAAACCATTATAATAGACGACGAACGTAAAGCGCTAGCAATACTTAAAAATAAAATTGAACGCTTATGTCCAAACCTAGAAATTATAGCAGAAACCCAAAACCCTAAAGAGGGTGTAGCTCTAATAAAAAAACTAGAACCGCAATTAATATTTTTAGACATTGCCATGCCAGAGCTTAATGGTTTTGAGGTATTAAAGCAATTTGAAAAACCAAATTTCGAAATTATTTTCGCAACTGCTTTCGATAATTACGCTATTAAAGCAATACAACATTGTGCTATTGGTTATTTAGTAAAACCTATCGATAATTCCGACTTAACAGCTGCTGTAAATTTGGCAATTCAAAACATAGAAGACAAAACAGCGTTGCAAAAAAACAAACTACTAATAGAGAATTTAGGGATACAAACTTTTCAGAATAAAAAAATTGTTATTCCATCTCAAGAAGGTTTAGAATTTGTTAAAATACAAGACATTATTTTTTGCCAAGGTGTAGATGGTTATACCAAAATTCACTTTATAAACAGAAAACCTATTTTA
>JBMZDY010000214.1:0-3812 GCA_049614585.1 Oceanihabitans sp. | reverse complement strand
GTATAAATTATCGACAATCGTTGCTGTTTCTGGGGTGGATCCTGAAGTGACTTTTAATATTTTTGTAACCGTATGCTTTTTATCGCCAGGATTAATACGCTCTGGAGAATAGCCAGCAAAAAAATCGGCGTTGAATTTTAATCCCGATTCTTTTTCTAGTATAGGCACACAGATATCTTCGGTTACTCCTGGGTATACGGTAGATTCGTAAATTACTATATCTCCCTTTTTAAGTACCTTCCCAATGGTTTCGCTAGACTTTATAAGTGGTGTAAATACCGGTTTTTTTAAGTCATCTATTGGGGTTGGAACGGTAATGATATAGATTGTAGAATCTTGTATGTTTTCTATGGTATTGCTAATACAAAGCCCGTTTTGTAAATTGTTTGGTTGCAAAACTGCTTGTAAGTCGTTACTAGTAACTTCGAGTGTAGTATCGATACCTTGCTGTAATTGCGCCACTCGATTGGCATTAATATCGAAACCCACTACAGGGTATTTTTTTGCAAATTCTACAGCTAATGGCAATCCTACATAGCCTAGTCCTACAATAGTAATTTTATGGTTTTTATCCATTCTAGAATTAAAATTGATTTTAATATTATTGGTTACTATTTTTTAAAAATACGCTTTACCAAACGCTGTAACTTATTTCTCTTTTTTGTTTCTTGGTGATATGCATTACCATAAACACCGTAACCATAACCATAGCCATAGCCATAATTCTGATTGGTTTTGTGCTTATAGAAATTAAGTACAAAACTTACATCTTTTAATTCACCCAATTTATATTTGGCATTAATTAGTTGCAACATGCCTTTTTTGGTATAATTAAAACGAAGCATAAATATAGTTGCATCGGCATAATGTGCGAGCTCTAAAGCATCAGACACCAAACCAAGCGGCGGGGTATCTAGCACAATTATATCGTAGCTTTCCCGAAGCGTTTCTATAAGCGTATGCATTTTCTGGCTCATTAATAACTCCGACGGGTTTGGTGGTATTGGCCCCGAAGTAATAACCTCTAAATTTTCAATATGAGTGGTATTGGTAACTTCTTCTAAACTATTATCGTCAATAAAATAATTTACAATCCCAATGTTGTTATTTAATTTGAAGTCATCAAATATTTTAGGCTTTCTTAAATCTAAACCTACCAATATGGTTTTCTTTCCAGAAAGCGCATATGCGGTTGCTAGATTAATAGAACAAAAGGTTTTCCCTTCCCCACTTACCGACGAAGTAACCATTAGCGTTTTCCCTTTATCTTTATTTTCTGGCTTTATATTGTTTTTATAAAAAAACTGCAAGCTAGAACGTATACCACGAAATGCCTCTGCTATTGGCGATTTTGGTTTTTCGAAAACCACAAGGTTATTAGGGTGCTTAAACTTTCCTATTAATCCTATAATAGGAATACTAGACAGCCGCTCTACCTCTTCTGAACTTTGAATATTGGTATTAAAAATAAAAAGTAAAAACAATAAAATTACTGGCACACTAGTACCTACCATTAGCCCCATAATATAATTCAAGGAAGTATTTGGCCCTATAAAACCACCACCAATATCTTTGGCCTCGTCGATTACCGTTATATCAGAAATGTTCGCCGCTTTTACAATAGCTGCCTCACTACGCTTGTTCATGTACACATTATAAGCTTGCTGGCTTATATCTAGCTTACGCTGAATTTTTAAAAACTTCTGTTGGTCTTCGGGCAAGCCTCTTAGTTTTGCTTCGTAACCTGCAATGTTTCTACTTATGGAATTTAACTGTAAATTAATAGTGCTTTTGGTAGAGTTTATAGTTTCTAAAAGCACGTTTTTCTCGGCATTAATTTGTCGGTCTATGTTTTTAAACAACTCTGAGCCTTCGCGAGTAGTATACTCTAGGTTTTGACGCTCTATGGCTAATTTGGTAATTTTACTTACGCTATTTAGTATATTACTTTCCGAAATCCCTACCGATGTAGGCGCAGCTATATTGGTATAATCGGTTTTGGTTAACAAATAGTTTTCCAATCGGTCTAGGTAATCTAACTTGGTATTCTCCCCTATTTTCTGGGCTTCTAAATCCATTAATCTAGAAGACATTTCTTGCATTTCTGCATTGACATTAAAGACTTTATTTTTCTTTCTAAAGTCATTCATCTCCTTATTGTAGTCTTTTAAATTTACATTTACCGCAGCAAGACTACTGTCTATAAATTGAATGGTATTGGTAGCGTAAAGGTTTTTTCGTTTTAACTCGGTAAGACTTAATATAGATGTTGTAGCATTTAAATAATCTACAATCTTTTGTTTATTGGTTCCTGCTAAAGAAAGGGTTAATACCGAAGAGTTGTTTTTTTTATCGAAGGGATTTACTGCTATTTTACTTTTATAGCTATTTACTACACCATCGAAGTTTTTAAATTGAATAAAGTATTCGCTATTAGGTTTTATAGCACTTCCTTCTCGTAAATTTATATGCGCCTTAAAAAAAGGTAAATCTACAAACGAATTTAGAGGATAGGTTTTTTTAAAAGGACCGTTAGGGATTGCTACGCCCATTTTCTCTTTGGTATCGTAACGCTGTCCTTGCCCTCGTGTTCCTTCGAATTCGGTAAAAATCTCGAAGGTCGTTTTTGTAAGAAAACGTATGCCAATAATTCTGTTAAGCAGTTGGGGTTTAGACATAGCTACTTCCACCTCAAATGGCGCTTTTTTATAGATGTCTATTTTATGGTATTTCCCTTGTTCTAGATAGTTTATATAATACCTTAGGGAGTCTACCACAAACTCATTATGGGTTCTGGTTTTTAAAGTAGTAATGGTTTTTCCCATTTTACCAGAAACCCCTCCCCAATTAAACGAGATACTGGTATTGGCTGTAAAAAAAGGATTTTGATCGTTTTCAATAGAAATTAAAGATGCTAATCTATAAATGTTTTGTTTGCGCACATTTATTAAATAGGCTACCAATAAGGCAGCAGCAATACACAATAGAATAAATTTCCAAAAACGCAGTAACTTATATAAAAAGCCTTTTATATCGAAAGTAATGCCTTGTAGTTCTTCTATTTCAGAATCGTCGTATTCCCTATTACCCATAATTTAAAAGCGTTGTACTATTAAAATAGTTGTAGTTATAAAAGACAAGATGGTAGCTATAGCACCCATATTTTGCAGTAAGTTTGTACCGGTACCCCACGATTTTTGCTTTAAAGGCTTTACATAAATCATATCGTTAGGTTGTATAAAATAATATGGCGATTGCATAATACTTGCCTGGGTTAAATCGATATGATGAATTTTTTGTCCTTGCGGATATTGCCGTATAATTAGCACATCTTTTAAATCTCCTGTTACCGGAATCCCTCCCGAATTTGCGATCGCTTCTAATATATTTACTCGTTCTTGAAAAAGAGTTTTGGTACCCTTGCTACCAATTTCGCCCATAGTAGTATACTTTAAACCGGTAAGTTTTACGGTAACAAATATATTAGCGGTTTCTTTAAACTCTTCTTCGAGTAATTTTTTTTCAATCTTCTGCTCAATTTCCTCGGTAGTATAACCAAGCACATTTATTTTCCCTAAAGTAGGCACGCGAATATTACCATGTAAGTCTACAGTAAACCCATCGAAATACGATTTTTCAACCGTTCCAGCATTTAAGTTTCCTTCGCCAATAGGGTTAAAAATTTGTACGTTTTGTTGGTCTAATGCCTTTACACGAATATTTAAGATATCGTTTATTTGAACTCGGTAGAGCTTTTGCTTTTCTACAATGGTTTGCAAGGAATCAATAGTGCTATCCATTTTCTGAATATA
>JBMZDY010000213.1:0-3819 GCA_049614585.1 Oceanihabitans sp. | reverse complement strand
TTTAACTTGATAGTGGTCAAAATAACACGAATGATTTGGTGACATTATAACATCGTGTTTTTGCTTTGCAGCTTCAACACCTCCTTTTGTTCCTCGCCAAGACATAACGGTTGCATTTGGTGCTAAACCACCTTCTAAAATTTCGTCCCAACCAATAATCTGTCTGCCTTTTGCATTTAAGTATTTTTCAATTCTAGTGATAAAGTAGTTTTGTAATTCGTGCTCGTCATTTAGACCTTCGTCTTTAATTCTTTTTTGGCAGGATTTGCATTTTTTCCAATTTGTTTTTGGTGCTTCGTCTCCTCCTATATGAATATATTCACTAGGAAATAATGCTAGAACTTCGTCTAATACATCTTCTAGAAAATGAAATGTTTCGTCTTTAGTGCAGTAAATCTCTTCAAAAACACCCCATTTTGTAGCAGTTTCTATTTGTTTTCCAGAACATCCTAATTCTGGATACGCATTAATTGCAGCTTGACTATGTCCTGGCATTTCAATTTCTGGTATTATAGTAATATTACGATTACTAGCGTATTTTACTATTTTTTTTATTTCTTCTTGTGTGTAAAATCCACCATATTTTTTACCATCAAATTGATGTGGTTCCTCGCTATAATGACCTATTAAAGTTTCGTTTCTGTAAGCTGCAATTTCTTGCAATTTTGGATACTTTTTTATTTCTATTCGCCAACCTTGATCTTCGGTTAAATGCCAATGAAACGTATTCATTTTAAGCATTGCTAAAGCATCAATGTACTTTTTAATAAATGCAACAGGAAACATATGTCTTCCTACATCTAAGTGCATGCCTCGATATTTAAACCTAGGAGCATCTTCTATTATTACACTTCTAATAGCAACTTCGTTTTTAGAAAAGCTTCCGTTTTCAAAAGCGGTTGGTAATAATTGCCTGAAACTTTGAACTGCATAAAAAGCACCAGCATCGGTTGCTGCAGTAATAGTAATCTCGTTTTTAGAAACCTGCAGTTTATATGCTTCCTTATTAATAATGTTAGCATCTTTTTTAAAGACAATCTTGTTTTTTCCTGAATTGTTTTTCAATTGTATATTACTTCCGTTAGAAATAAATTCTTTCAGAAATGCTGCAGAAACTTTAAAGTCTTCCGAATAGCTAATTGCTGTTTCCGAATGAAGTAAAAAAGATTCCGGAAACACTTCAATATTATTCGGTTCTGGAATAATATTAGGTTCGATTAATGGAATCGATTCTGTATTACAACTAGTAAAAAAGTAGAAAATAAGAAGTACAAATAAGTTCTTGAATTGCATTTTAGTATATTAGATGCTTTAAATTTAGCAATCTATTTTTAATGTATAATAAACTAGCTACACTTTTTATCTTATCGCTTCTGTTTTCCTCTTGCAAAAAACAAATTAATACAGAACCTGCACAAAAAAACAAACCTTTAATTTCTTATGTCAATCCGTTTATAGGAACTGGAGGTCATGGTCACACCTATCCTGGAGCAAGTCTACCATTTGGTATGATGCAACTTTCACCAGACACGCGACTAGATGGTTGGGATGGCTGCTCTGGATATCATTATAGTGACGACTATATTTACGGCTTTTCGCACACACATTTAAGCGGAACTGGAGTTAGTGATTATGGCGATATTTTATTAATGCCAACCAACGAAATAAATTTCAATAATGGTTCTGACGGAAAAAAAGGCTATAAAGCGCATTTTTCGCATGCCAATGAAATTGCAGAACCTGGTTACTACAAAGTACATTTAGACACTACAGATATAGATGTAGAATTAACGGTTTCTAAACGAAGTGGTATGCATAAATACCAATTTCCTTCAGCTAATAATCAAGTTGTGATTTTAGATTTAGAACATCGTGATGAAACTATTGATTTTAAATTTGAACAACATGATAAATATACCTTAAGTGGATATAGGTTTTCAAAAGCTTGGGCTACAAAACAAATGCTATTTTATCATATTGAATTTTCTCATAAAATTAGAAAGCCTCATTACAATAATATGAAAAAAGCTTCAATTATTGCTCTTGAGTTTATTAATCCTAAAAACGAACCTGTCTATGTTAAAATCGGTATTTCGGCAGTAGATGAGGCAGGTGCTAAACAAAATCTTGAAGAAGAAATTGGCGAGCAATCTTTTGAACAAGTAAAAAAAACAGCGCAAGATTTTTGGGAAAAACAACTTGAAAAAATAGTTGTTGAAGATAAAAACGAAGATAATAAAACCAATTTTTATACTTCTATGTATCATGTTGCATTAGCTCCTAACTTATACCAAGATGTAGATGGTAGATATCGTGGAATGGATTTAGAAATACATAAAACCAAAGACTTCGATTACTATACAGTTTTCTCGCTTTGGGATACGTATAGAGCTGCGCATCCATTATACACAATAATAGATCAAGATAAAACCAACGATTTTATCAATACTTTTTTAGCAAAATATGATGAAGGTGGTATCATGCCAATTTGGGATTTATCTGCTAATTATACTGGTTGCATGATTGGCTATCACGCAGTTCCTGTTATTGCAGATGCATATTTAAAAGGAATTAAAAACTACGATGCAGAAAAAGCCTTACAAGCAATGAAACATTCTGCAACTCGCGATAAATTAGGCTTAAAAAGCTATAAAGAATTTGGCTTTATTCCTGTAGAAGAAGAAAGCGAATCGGTTTCTAAAACCTTAGAATATGCCTATGATGATTGGACTATTGCGCAAATGGCAAAAGCTTTAAATAAAGCAAACGATTATAAAATTTATACCGAAAGAGCGCAATATTACAAGAATGTTTTCGACCCAGAAAGTCAGTTTATGCGAGGTCGTTTTCGCAATACTTGGTTTGCACCTTTCGATCCTTACGAGGTGAATTTTAATTACACCGAAGCCAATGCTTGGCAATACAGTTATTATGTGCCACAAGACATTTCAGGTTTTATTAAACTCCTTGGTGGAAAAGATAAATTAGAAGCACATTTAGATAAACTTTTTGTTGCAGAAGATGAAACTTCTGGTCGCCATCAAGTAGATATTACTGGTTTAATTGGGCAATATGCGCATGGCAACGAACCTAGTCATCACATGGCTTACTTGTATAATTTTGTAAACAAACCACACAAAACGCAAGAGAAAGTGCATCAAATTTTAATCGATTTATATCAAAATGCTCCAGATGGCATTTCAGGAAATGAAGACTGCGGACAAATGAGTGCTTGGTATGTGTTTTCTTCTATGGGATTTTATCCAGTTACACCAGGAAGCAATCAATATATTATTGGCAAACCGTTGTTTGATAAAACCACAATTAATTTAGAAAGCGGAAAGCAATTCACAATAACTTCAGATAATTTAAGCGACACAAATAAGTATATAGAATATGTGTATTTAAATGGCGAAAAATTAGAAAGAACATTTATTACACACGATGAAATTATTAATGGTGGAACACTAGAATTCCACATGACAGATAATCCTGCAATTTGGGGAACTCGTGAAGGACAAGAACCAAAAACCGAAATACAAGAACACCTTATTGTTCCTGCTCCTTTTATAGCAAAAGGCGATGTGGCTTTTAAAGGGAAAACCGAAGTTGTTATAGAGAATGCAGATGTAGAGGCTTCTATATTTTATAGTATAAACAATGAAAAATTTAAAGAATACAAAACAGCATTTACTATTTCGGAAGCTTCAAAATTAGCAATGTATTCAGAAAAAAACGGAATAAAAAGCGCAACTATAGAAACGCAATTTTATAAAATAGACCCAAATATTTCCATAAAACTAGAAACCGAATATGCAA
>JBMZDY010000212.1:0-3838 GCA_049614585.1 Oceanihabitans sp. | reverse complement strand
TTGGCGGAATTGTACAAGCTTCTGCAAAATTAAAATGGGATAAAGTTGATGGTGCAAAAGGCTACAAAATTTATTGGAGAGAAACCACATCCCCAACTTGGAATAATTTTAAATATGTAGAAAATACTACCGAATTTACTTTAGACGGAATTGTAATTGACAACTATTTATTTGGTGTTGCTTCCGTTGGAAAAAATGGTCACGAAAGCGTAGTAAGTTTTCCTTCAAAAATCATTAGAAAATAAAGTATGAAATACTATAAAATCTTTATTCTTCTTCTAATCATTATAAGTTGTAAAAACAAAGTTTCTAAAACTATTACTGTTACAGCAAACACAGAAAAAGGAAAAGAAACTGTAAAAATTACAGCTTTTGTTAAGCCAGATCCTAATGCACCAGCTAAAACACCTGTTGCAAACCAGCCAGCAATTATGCCTGCAGGTTCTGTAAAAGCTCCAGTAAAATCAAGTACGAAACCAGGTCACGAAGGCCATAACCACGATTAATTAATTATGGGAGAAATAGGACAATTTTTACCTTTTATTGCCATGTTTGCTGTTGTGTATTTCTTTATGATTGCACCACAAATGAAGCGCGCAAAACAAGAAAAAAAGTTTGCTGCAGAGTTAAAACGTGGAGATAAAGTAATTACTAAAAGTGGATTACATGGTAAAATTGCAGAATTAAACGATAAAGACAACAGTTGTGTTATTGAAACAATGGCTGGGAAATTAAAGTTTGATAGATCTGCTATTTCAATGGAATTAAGTAAAAACTTAAACACTACTCCTGCTGAAAAGAAGAAGTAAAAAGTTTAACGTTACACTATAATAAAAAAATCATCTAATATATTTTAGATGATTTTTTTTGCTTTATAATTAACAGTTTTTGTATTTATCGTGTAAACCAACTCCCTGCAAAACCATTGGTATAATTTTTTCAAGTCTAGATTGCTTTGTTGCCTCGCGTTTTGCAGTTTCTAGATGATTACAATATTCTCGCTGTTTACCTGGAGTTAGCTTATTAAAAGCTTCTTGTAATGCTTTATTAGTTTTAAAGTTTTCTTGTAAAATATCTGGCACTATAACCGGCTTCTTTTTTCGGTCTGGCTTTACTTCTTTGCCTAGTTTTTGGTTTTCTATAGCTTCTTTTACATAAGATAAAACCATATTTTCATCTATCTCCTGAATCGAATTAAATCGCATTTGTCGCAAAGCCTTTGTAGATTCTTGTGCATTAACTAAAACCTTACTGGTATCTTTTAAAAAAACACCATTAAAAAACCAAAGTCCAAAATGCTTTTTAAAAGCTCCAATACCAATCACATTTTTTCCATTTAAAGTATAAACAGGTGCCGACCATTTTATGGATTCCTGCAATTCTGTAGTAATTATTATTTCACGAAGCAATTGCAATGCTTCGGCAAAATGCGCATTGCTTTCTAAATACTCTTCTACTGAATTTATTTTTTTCATAACTAGTGATTTTTTTTAAATACAATTGTAATGAACAAAAAACTAATCGATTTTATTATGCCTTAATATATTAAAATTAAGATGTGTTTTATAAACGGAATAATTTTCCCTAACATAATTTATTATTTCTTCTCCATAAGTATCCACTTTTTGTAAATCTCCCGCTTCTATTAAAATAAATTTTGCTGGCTTATCTAACAAATCGTTATAAATAATCTTGGTATCGGTTTTATTCGTAACAAAAATTGAGTGGAAATATTTACTAGAAGAAACTCGGTTTGCGTAATATAAGGATTTAACCAAAAATTCGTCTGCTCCTAAAACAAAAATATAATCTGTAGCCTTGGCATTGTTTTGCAACCATTCTCCCAACTCTTTAGCAGGTTCGCTAGTTTGCGCACGTATTAATCTTATAGATTGTGTAACTTGTTTATACGGAAAAAATAAGAATAAAATTAATATTAGTATACTAAATAATCTTGATGAAAAACACGGCTTATTTTCTTTATTTTCTTGAAAAGAAGATAAGCCTATACCACAACAAATTGCTATTGGAGCAAGTAATTGTTTTAATTGATGTCCATAATAATAACCTGAAGCATTAACACCTATAAAATCTATGGCTAGCCAGATAAAAACACCAATAACATATTGCTTTTTTAACATATTACTTTTAATAAAGCACAATATTAATATAGGGTAAAAAACAAGGAATCGAGATTGAAAAAACATCTGACTAAATTTTGAAATTCTTGTAGCAAAATCTGGCGCACTAGAACCTGGCTTTAAAAGTATAGACCAGGCACCATCGATATAATTTAAAACCGAAACACCATTTAAATACAGGACAAAATATATTATAAACAACCCAATAAAAACGCCAAAAGTAAATAGCAACCAATTAATTATAAGTTGCTTATTAATAGCTTTTTTACTATTAAACCAATAATAAATAAAAAACGCAGCATAGGTAGTTATTGCTATTTGTTTAAATGAAATTGCGAAGCCTAAAAACATTCCTGCCAGAATAAAATAATTACGCTTTTGCAATTTGGTTTTTGCTTGTATTAAAAAATAAAAAGAAAGAATACTAAACAAAACCATAAAGGTTTCTGTTTGTGCTAAAACATAAGCATCTACTAAATACCAACAAGAACTAAGTCCAAAAATATACATGGCCAAAATAGCCGCGGAATTAGAGTGCAATAGTTTCGTTATTTTATAAATATAAAAAGCAGAAATTAAAACAGCTAAAGCACCAAAAATGCGAGCTATTATAAAATTACCATGGGTAAAATATTCTGAAATTGCATAGAGAATAAAGTTTCCTGGTGTTTTATTTTCTACTGAAGCTATATAAGGTGGCAATCCATAATTAGACCATATATTACCTATATAACCCCAAAGAGCTTCATCGTATGAAATAATTGGATTTAGTATTAAAGCAAGAAGAATTAATGCTATAAAAGCACCTATATAAATTGGATTATAAAAAACTTTACACCAATTATTTTTTTTCATGGTATTCTGCTTCTAAATTTATTTCCCACAAATTATTTTTTGTTGTTATACCTGCCATAATATTTTTTACTGCTGTAATTGCTGTAAGCATAGAATGGTCTTGATTATTGTATTTATGCATGCCATTTCTTCCTATTAAAAATAAATTTTCTAAAGCATCGGTATATTCTCTTATGGTATCGAATTTAGAATAGGTACCAAAATAAGCAGGATATGCTTTTGGTACTTTTATTATAGTGCTTTCTAAAACTGCTTCTTTAGTAATAATGTTTATTGAAGCTAACTCATCTATAGCAAATGCAATAAAATCGGCATCTGGTTTAGACCAAAGCATATCGCCTTCATTACAAAAATACTCTAATCCTATCCAAGTATTATTAGGATTAGATACTAGATATGGCGACCAATTATTAAATATTTGCAAGCGACCAATTTTCACTTCTTTTTCTTGAATATAAATCCAGTTATCTTTTACATCTCCTTCGTATTTGGTAAGTTCCAAATTATCTAAAAGTAAACCAACTGTTATAAAATCTCTATATTTTAAACCAGATGCAATTTCTTGAACGGGTTTAGGCACATCACTTCCCATGCTTTCAATTAAGTTTTTAACTGGCATTGTAGAAAAATAATAATCGCCTTTTATAGTACAATTTGTATTGGTTTCTTTGTTAAAATAGGTTACTTCAGAAATGTTATTATTTTTAACTTTTAAGTGATTTACTTCTGCATTTCGTATTACTTGTCCACCAGCATCTTCAATTATTTTTGTTACGGTTTCCCACATTTGTCCTGGTCCTAATTTGGGGTACATAAACTGTTCAATTAAACTGGTATCTATA
>JBMZDY010000211.1:0-3851 GCA_049614585.1 Oceanihabitans sp. | reverse complement strand
GAAAAGGTTAATGGACTAGCCACACCAAAAAGGAGTACAGTAGCTTTACCAAAAAAAGAATTCTCGATGTTTGAAACCGAAGAATTTGGAAATCCTGGGGAGTTGTATAATAAGCAAATTAAAAAACATACTCGTTATACAGAATTAGAGAAAGAGCAACAAAATAGAGGTAGCACTACAACACAATATTTTGGCGATTACAAAACAAAATCTAAGTTTATTCGCATTGTTTATAGAGATTATGGTGCTTTCGATGGTGACCATATACGTGTATTTATTAATGAAGATGTAGTAAAACCACACACGCTATTAATGCCTAGTTTTACTGGATTTACACACACATTAGTAGATGGAATTAATAAAATAGACTTCTTTGCATTAGACACCGGTCAAATTTCTCCTAATACCGCAGAATTTAAAATTGTAGACGATCAAGGTAACACAATTGCTACTAATAAATGGAATTTAGCTAAAGGAGTAAGCGGTTCTATTGTTATAATTAAAGAATAATTTTCAAATTTTTTAAAATTTCTTATTAAATAGCCTTTAAAAACTCAATAAAGATGTTATTTTTGCACATCTTAAAATTATATGAGTCAAGCTATATCCACATCCGAATTAGAAGAAAGAAAAGCAGGTAAAGATCTGTATAGTTATCAAAAAGGTGCCATAAATAAAATATTTAAGGCCTTTGAAGATGCACCAGAAGACTACCATTTACTATACCAATTACCAACAGGTGGTGGAAAAACAGTAATTTTTTCTGAAATTGTTAGACAATATTTAAAGCATCATAAAAAGAAAGTTTTAATCATGACGCACCGTATTGAGTTATGTAAACAAACTTCTAAAATGCTTAGCGAATTTGGTGTTGAAAATAAAATTGTAAGCAGTAAAGCGAATCTAGACGACCAAAACCAATATAGTTGTTTTGTAGCAATGGTTGAAACCTTAAATAACAGGCTTCAGGAAGACAAACTGGATATTTCAGACATAGGCTTAGTAATTATTGACGAAGCGCATTACAACTCGTTTACAAAACTTTTTAAGTTCTTCGAAAAATCGTTTATTCTTGGTGTTACAGCAACTCCCTTAAGTTCGAATATAAAACTCCCTATGAACGACAATTACAACGAGTTAATTGTAGGGGAGACCATAGAGCATTTAATAGAAAACGAGTTTTTGGCTCGAGCAGAAATATACTCCTACAATGTAGGTTTAACTTCTTTAATTGTAGGTGCTAATGGTGATTATACGGTAAAATCTTCAGAAGATTTATATACCAATACCGATATGCTTTCGAAACTTATTCAAGCATACGAAGAGCGTTGTAAAGGAAAGAAAACCTTAATATTTAATAATGGTATTAACACCTCTTTACATGTATACGACACCTTTAGAAGAGCAGGTTACCCAATTGCACATTTAGACAATACTAATACAAAAAAAGAACGAAAGGCTATTTTAAAATGGTTTCACGAAACACCAGATGCTATACTAACTTCGGTAAGTATATTAACAACCGGTTTTGATGAACCTACTGTAGAATCTATAATATTAAATAGAGCAACCAAGTCACTAACACTATACTACCAAATGATTGGTCGTGGCTCTCGTATTTTAAAAAACAAATCTACTTTTCAAGTAATCGATTTAGGGAATAACTTACATCGTTTTGGTCCTTGGGGAAGTGATTTAGACTGGCAACGTATTTTTAGAACACCAAACTTTTATCTAGATGGTTTAGTTAACGATGAAGAAATTGAAAACAATTTCCGTTACGAAATGCCAGATGCTTTGCGAGCAGAGTTTGCCAATTCCAGTGAAGTTTATTTCGATATTAAAAAAACGTATATAAACTCGGTAAAGAATGGAGAGTCTTCAAAAGTAGTCTTAGAACGCTCTATAATTCACCATGCTAAAATATGCATAGAGAATAGCGAAGATGTATACGATGCTTTAGGCTTAGCTAAAATGCTAGGCGATGATATTGATTATAGAATTGGTAGATATACAAAATGTATTAGCAAAAGTACTTTTAACTTTGTAGAGTGGTTAAAAAACGATTATCGTTTAAAATTACGTGCTTATTTACGTGAAAATTTCGATACTGTTTTTGAAGAAATTCACGGCCGTCCAGCAGAATAATATTAAAAAGCTATTTTAGGGAATTTAATGGATATTCCATTTTAATATCACATCGTTTATACGGACAGTTTTTTTCTACAGGAATTTCTATAAAACCATATTTTCTATATATATAGATTGCGTTTTCTAATTTCCTACTGGAATACAACAGCAACCTATTAAACTTGTTTTTATTTGCAAATTCTAAGCAAAACCGCATTAATTTTTGCCCAATATTGTTACCTCTAAACTTTGGTGTAACCGCCATTTTAGTAAGTTCGTAGGCTCCTTTTTCTTGCATTGGCATTAATGCTACTGTGCCTACAACGTTATTTTCTATAACAGCAAAAAATATAAAACCACCTTGGTTAATTATATATTTTTCCGGATTGCTTAAAACCTCTTCGTCGTAAGCTTCTACATAAAAATATTTTTTTAGCCATTCGATATTTAAGGCATAAAAGTTAGAGGCGTAATCTGGTTTAAAAGAAAGAATATTAACTTGCATTTGCTCTAATAAAATCGGTAATAAAATAACTAATAAGTTTCCCTATTTTAGTTTCGGTTTCTTTGGTTGGTGCAGCTTCACAAATATGTATATAGCGTACATTTTTATGTTTTGCAAAATAATTTATAAAGGTTCTAGCTTTAGTAACGCTAAATCCGCTTGGTGTACAAGCGCTACTAGGTATGTTTTCTATTGCATCGCAATCTATTTCTATACCAAAAGGTTTTGTTGCTACATGGTTTATTGCTCTATTCATTTCGGTATTAAACTTAAGTTCTTTCCTAATTGCAATAGCTTCAAAAGTATTGTATGCAACAGACTTTAGAGAATTCATGGTATTTAATATTGCTTGCGAAGTATAATTTTCATGCAAACCAAAAACAAAATAGTTTTTTAAAAAACCTTCCGAATATGCATACCGAAATCCATTTCCAGAATGCCTTCCTTCTTCCTCCCTAAAATCGGTATGAGCATCAAAATTCACAGCATGAATAGGAGTGTTTAAAGCCAAAGATGCGCCTTTAATATTACCATACGCATTGTTGTGCCCGCCACCAATTACTATTGGTATTTTTCCTGCTTTTACAATATCGTGAATTACACTAGTAACCATTGCATCTATTTTACTTACTATGTTTCGGGCTTTTGTAACATCCTTTTTTTTATTCGCATCTAGCACCTTTAATTGTTCTAATGCATCTTTAAAATCTAGAGACCCTAATATTAACACTTTCTTTGCGTGTGTAAATTGGTTACTTTGTGTATTTAACAAAATTTTAAGAGTAGCGTTAAAAGCCTTGGAAGTGCCTGGTTTACCGTGATTTGCAAAAACACCAATGTCTTCGGGTAAACCTATTATTACATACTTAACGTCCAAATCTACAAGTTCTTCGTAAATATTAGAAACAGCGCTTAGCATAACAATATGTTCGCCAAATTTAGACTCATTTGGTCTTTTATTTAATAGTTTTTTTAACTTATTTCGGTTAAATAAAATTAAATTATCCATTGTGTTTTTTGCCGTTTTAAAGTAAATAAAAATACATTTTTTTTTACGCTTAATAACAAATTATATAACATTTAAATAAATAAATTTGAAACAACTTTACACTTTATTAATGTAACCTTTAAAACAAGTGAAAATTATGGAAAACAACAAAAGTAGTATAGGATGGAAAGTGGCATTAGGAATTGCCGCAGTTTTATTTTTAGGAAC
>JBMZDY010000210.1:0-3862 GCA_049614585.1 Oceanihabitans sp. | reverse complement strand
ATTGCAAGCCATAGTGTTAACGCTGTTAAAAAAATAGTAAATGCAGCTGTAGAACTAGGAAAATCTATGGTAAGTATATTAAAAGATATTTACGATTTATCTGTAAACTTATTAAAAGTTGCAGTAGAAGCTATAGTAGAAATTGGCGGTTTAATAGTAGAATTTACTAAATCTATGGTAGCCTTTACTTATAAAAGTGCAGCAAGGTTATTAGAGGCTGTATTAGCTGCAGGAGCTACAATTGCAGAAATTTTAGAATCGGTTGTTGATGCAACTTATTTTGTTTTCCGAAAAATAGTAAATGGAATTTTACAAGCTTTAGGACCTGTAGGCGATATTTTAGAATGGCTAATGGACAAAGCAGAAGATTTAGCTTCCAATATGTGGAACAACGTTGTAAAAGCAATTCGATTTGTAAAAAAATCGGTTACCGAAGTAATGGATTGGGCACTAGAACAAGTAGATGCTGTTTTCGATAGAATTCTAGAAGTAATAGAAGAAATTGGTAGTAGAATTTCTGAAGTTATCGATTGGGCAATTGCAGTTGGCGATACCGCTTTAGAATTATTAGGGGAAGCAACCGAAAGAGTAGGAAACTCGATAAACTATGTATTAAATTACTTAGAAAACGATTTTATACCAGGAATAAGAAAATTTGTTGAAGGTGCATTAAATGCTGCTTCAGCAATTGCAAATATAATAAACTGGGCGGCAAGAAAAACTTTAGCTGTTATGCACGAAGTAGTATTAGGGGCTTTAGCAGCAGGAGTTGCTTTAGCAACATTATTATCTGAAATAATGTTACATCCAGATCAAGCATTAGAAAACTTTTTGGCAGCTGCAAGAGATATAGGAGAGTCTTTAGAAGATATTTATCAAGCTGTAGTAGAAGCAGGAGAGGAATTTCTTGAAGAAGTAACCCAAACGCTAAACGAGTTAGGTGAATCTGTAGAAGAAATGCTAGAAGCGGTATTTGAGGTTGGCGCAGGAATGCTAGGAGCTACTATTTCGGTTCTTTTCGAAATGTTAGGTAGTTATAGAAGCCTAACCGCAGCAGAAATAGCAGATGGACAATTTGTATTTGGCGATGCTATAGATTGGGAGACTACATTTATTGCAAAAGAAGGACCACTTAATAGTATTGTTTTTGGAATTCAGGATTTCTTTACAGGAAACCCAGATTCAAGAGCATTTGTTACTGGTAACTTAATTAATTTTGATGTAGACGATGATTTTGATAGAGGAACCTTAATACATGAATTAACACATGTATGGCAAAACCAAAATGTAGGACCAGTTTACCTTGCTCATGCCATTGGTGCACAAATTGGAGCAGGTTATAACTATGGATATAATGAAGGTACAGCAGATACTACTATTACCATTCCAAATGCATATTATACACCTGTAGGCACACCACCTTCAAGAAACATTAGTGGAGCTTCAGAAGGATTTTGGACAGGAGCTGGAGGTGAAACCGAGTTAGATAATGCGAATTCATTTAGCGATTTTAATGGCGAACAACAGGGGCAAGTATTAATGCAATATTTTGTTAGAGCTCGTTTATTAGGTCAAACAGGAACAGATATTGACAGATTTCAACCATTTATAGATGAAGTACAAGCAGCAGCATAAAGAACTTGTAATTGTAAAACCAGAGTTTCCTTCCAAATCAACTTTGGAAGGGAACTTTCAATTACTTAAAGACACGTATATAAAACACAATATTCAAGTGGAAGTTATTACGTATGTCTCGCAACCAACAGCAACCCAAATTCAAAAACAAATTCAAAAACCAGATGCAGTTTTGCTAATAGGAGAAGCAGCATGTTTTCCAAAAGACGCTTTAAAATGTCCATTTATTTTAAATAAAGAAAGAAAAAGAGTACCTATAGCATGGTTACCTTTTCGAGACGCAAAAGATCTAGAGACTTTTGCATTTACTATAAATGAAGTGCATGGCAGGAAACAAGAACAATGTGCAGTAGCCTTATTGTCTCAAAGGCATCCACGATTTGTAAGAATTGTAGATAGAATGGCAACAATATTAGAAAAACCAAGCCTAAAAGCGTATAAGTGGAGTAGCGATTTACTTTTACGGGAAAATATGATTGCTGGTCTGGAAAGTGGCTTAGGTTTAGCTACCTATTTTGGACACGGAAGACCAATTGGCTGGGTAGGATATTATGGACTACGTTCGCATCATTTTGAAACACCAAAAGCAAAACCAATTGGTGCTTTACTATCTTTATGTTGTAAAACAGCAAGTAGAAAAAACACTGCGCTTTCTTTTAGTGAAGAGTTGGTATTAAATGGTAAAACAGCCGCAAGTTTTGGAGCAGTAGGAGATACATTACATACCGATAATACAAGATGGTCTGTTGGAATTACTAAAGCCTTAATGAATGGCACCAAAACAATAGCCGAATTAATATTACAAGCAATACCAAAAAACCGATCTTCTTATCAAAATTACAGAATAATAGGAGACCCATTAGCACCAATTTATTCTACAAACAAAACTGTAGCAATCGCTACTAAAATAAAAACATATCCATGAAAAACATAATAATAAATACCATTATTAATCACTTTAAAGATGTGAAACCAAAAATGGCAATAGCCTCTAACGACTCTACATTTAAAAATGATCTTGGAGTAGATTCTTTAGATATGGCAGAGTTTGTTGCCAGAATCGAACAAGAATATAGAATGGAAATTCCAGATGAAGATTGGTCTAAAATTACAACTGTAAATAAACTAGCCGACTACATTTGTCATGCAAATAACTAATAAAATAGCAGTTACTGGATTAGGCGTGGTTTGCTCTTTAGCAAATACGATAGATGATTTCTGGAATGCAATTTTAGATAATAGTTGTGGTATAAAACAATGGAACGATTTAAAAGATTTAGATTTTAAATATGCACATGCAAGTAGAGTAGAAAATTTAAATTGCGACCCTTTACATCGTGGTTTTTATTTAGCAAAATCTGCAATTAATCAAGCAATAGCACAGGCAGAAAGTAAAACGCTTAAAAATTGTGGTTTGTTTTTAGGAACAACTATAGGAGAAAGTGCTGCTTTTGAAAGCATTGCTTCTGGTAATACAAAATTAAAATCTGAAGATTTTACAGGACTTGGTATAACTAAACGTTTGCAAAAAGAGTTTCCAAATATTAGTACTTCAACTTGTTTTGCTACTGCTTGTGCAGCTGGTAATTATGCGTTAAAGGCAGGAATGGAAGCATTACAAAATAAAACGGTTTCAATTGCAATTGTTGGAGGTGTCGACCCTTTTTCTAAAATTGCAATGACTGGTTTTAGTAGAAATCGTGCCATGAGTCCTTCGGGAATTTGTAAGCCTTTTGATGTAGAAAGAGATGGAATGGTATTAGGCGAAGGATCTGGTTTTTTAATTTTAGAAAAGGTTGAAAATGCCGTTTCTAGAAAAGCAAATATTTTAGCAATTTTAGCCGATTGTACTTTGTCTTGTGATGCATATCATCCTACAGCACCAAAACCAGATGCTTCTGGAATAATAGATTGTTTTCAGCATATTTTAAAATCTAATGCATTAACACCAGATGCTATAGATTGGATTTCTGCTCATGGAACAGGAACCAAACTCTCCGATGCATCTGAAGCTAAGGCAATACATAAAGTGTTTTCAAATAAAAAGCCATATGTGTCGAGTATAAAATCTAAAATTGGGCATACTTTAGGTGCTGCAACAGCTATAGAAGCTATAGTTTCTGTACTTTCTTTGCAGCTTTTTCGGCTTGTTTCCTTTCGGCTCTGAGTTTCTTACGAGTTGCTCGTTTAGCTCGTTCTATTGCCGATACATTATATGATTGTTTTG